>NZ_JBBJZY010000002.1:0-130140 GCF_038148955.1 Streptococcus pseudopneumoniae | reverse complement strand
TGAGTTGTTATTTTCAACTCTTACTATTATACCGGCTTTTTAAACTTTGTCAACACCTTTTTTAAAATTTTTTACTTTTTTCAAATCAACTTTTTCAACTTATAGTAAAAAGAGCCAGAATTGTACTGACTCTTCTATTGTTCATTAAACTTAGAAGCACGTTCTTCTCCCCACCAATAGGGCATTAGTTCTGCGACTTTCACTATCTTTCTTCTATCGTAGTCCATCATGAATTCTGCATCTTTATTTTCAGCGTTCAACTCTAATAGAAATTCTCTGCAAGCGCCACAAGGCATACCAGAACTTCCACCATACGGCGGTTTGTCTCGAAAGGCTAATACTTTTTTAACCTTAGTTTGTCCTGAAAATTGATACATATTGAAGAGTGCCGCTCGTTCTGCGCAGAGATGGAATACACCACAGGTTCCCTCCATACAGAATCCTGTAAATATTTGTCCATCTTCTGCTTCTACTGCGGCTACAACATGGTTGGCATAAACAAAGTCTGATACTTCATGTGGATTGTATAGTTTATGTGCTTCTTCGTACATCTTTTCCCAGATGTCCATTATTGTACCCTTCTTATTTAGAGATTTCTTTTAGCATGTTTTCGATATGCTGGATTGATTTTTCACGGCCTAACAAGAAAATCGTATCTGGCAATTCTGGTCCATGCATTTCACCTGAAACAGCAATACGAATTGGCATGAAAAGATTTTTTCCTTTAATACCTGTTTCTTTTTGGACTGCTTTAATTTGTGGGAAGATATTCTCTGTCACAAATTCATCATCTGTCATCGCTTCGAGTTTTGCTTTGAAGGCTTCAAGAACCGTTGGAACTGTTTCACCCGCCATGACATCGCGCTCTGCTTCGGTCAATTCTGGGAAATCTGAGAAGAAGAGATCTGTCAATGGGATAATCTCATCTACTGATTTCATTTGTGGTTTATAGAGCTCAACTAATTTTTCAGCCTTGTCAGTCAATCGACCTGCTTCTTCTAGGAATTGTTTTGCCATTTCAAAGATGGTTTCAAGATCTGCATTCTTGATATAGTCATTGCTCATCCAGTCAAGTTTTTTCTGGTCGAAGGCTGCTGGAGACTTGCTGAGGCGATTTTCATCGAAAAGTTTAATAAGCTCTTCACGAGAGAAGATTTCATCTTCACCACCTGGGTTCCAACCAAGAAGAGCAATAAAGTTAAAAACTGCTTCTGGTAAATAACCTTTTTTACGGTAGTCTTCGATAAACTGAAGGGTGTTGGTGTCACGTTTAGACAATTTTTTCCCAGTTTCAGAGTTGATAATCAAAGTCATGTGACCGAACTCTGGAGCTTCCCAACCAAGTGCTTCATAAACCATAAGCTGTTTTGGTGTATTAGCAATATGGTCGTCTCCACGAATAACGTGAGAGATTTGCATATCGTGGTCATCGATGACAACGGCAAAGTTGTATGTTGGGTAACCATCTTTCTTTTGGATAACCCAGTCACCACCGATATTGGCACCTTCAAATTCGATATCACCTTTGACCATATCATGCCATTTGTAGATACCTGACTCATTGACAGCCAAACGAACAGTTGGGATGATCCCTGCTGCTTCACGTTCTGCGATGTAAGCTGCTTTTTCTTCTTCACTCATACCAAGGTATTCATTGATATAGCGTGGTGTTTCGCCAGCTGCTTCTTGGCGTTCGCGTTCAGCTGCCAACTCTTCTTCTGTAACGTAAGATTTGTAGGCTTTTCCTTCAGCTAACAGTTGGTCGATGTATTTTTGATACAAGTTCAAACGCTCAGACTGGCGGTAATTTTCATGTGTTTCTGGGCTTTCATCCCAATCCATACCTAACCAGCGAAGATTTTCAAGCTGTGAACGTTCTCCATCCTCGACATGACGTTTACGGTCAGTATCTTCTATACGAATAATAAAAGTTCCACCATGATGACGTGCATACAAGTAGTTGAACAATGCTGTACGGGCATTCCCGATGTGTAGTAGTCCTGTTGGACTTGGTGCGTAACGTACGCGGATATCTTTTGACATAGTTTCTCCTATAAAGTCTCTAGGCGTCTGCCTTTTTGCTCTCTATATTATATCACAAGTCTTGGCTGAGTCCAATTTCTATGGATAAAGAGAGTAAAAAGAGTGGACAAACCACTCTTTTCTTCTATTATAGACGTGCGTTAAGTTCTTTGCTCAATTCTTCAAATCCTGGTTTTCCAAGAAGGGCAAACATGTTACGTTTGTAAGCTTCAACACCTGGTTGGTCAAATGGGTTGATGGCATTCAAGTAACCTGAAAGGGCAATTGCCAATTCGAAGAAGTAGATAGTGTAACCAAGAGTGAAAGCATCTTGCTCTGGAAGAGTCACATACATGTTTGGTACATCACCATCTGTGTGGGCAAGAAGAACACCGTCAGTCGCTTTTTTGTTTACAAAGTCAACGTCTTTTCCTTGAAGGTAACCAAGTCCGTCAAGGTCTTCTTCCAAGCTAGGGATAATCACGTTCTTACGAGGTTTGTCAACACGGACGACTGTTTCAAACATGATACGAGTTCCTTCTTGGATAAATTGACCAAGTGAGTGCAAGTCAGTTGAGAAGTTGGCTGAAGTTGGGTAGATACCTTTTTGGTCTTTTCCTTCTGATTCACCAGCCAATTGTTTCCACCATTCTGAGAAGTATTGAAGTGATGGCTCGTAGTTTACCAAGATCTCAGTTGCATAGCCTTTACGGTAAAGGATGTTACGAACAGCTGCGTATTGGTAAGCTTCGTTTTCAGAGATTTTATCTGAAGTGTAGTCTTTGCGAGCTGCATTCGCACCTTCCATAAGGGCTTTGATGTCAGCTCCTGATGCTGCGATTGGAAGCAAACCAACAGCTGTCAATACTGAGAAACGTCCACCGATATCATCTGGAACAACAAATGTTTCCCAACCGTTAGCGTCTGCTTCAACCTTAACAGCACCTTTTTGGCGGTCAGTTGTTGCATAGATACGTTTGTTTGCTTCTTCTTGACCGTATTTCTTAACCAAGAGTTCTTTGAAGACACGGAAAGCAATAGCTGGTTCAGTTGTTGTACCTGATTTAGAAATCACGTTTACTGAGAAGTCTTTATCAGCTACGTACTCTACCAAGTCAGCAAGGTAAGTAGATGAGATTGAGTTTCCTGCGTAAAGGATTTGTGGAGCCTTGCGTTCTTCTTTTGTTTGCAAGTTAGCAAAGTGGTGGTTCAAGAAGTCGATTGCTGCTTTAGCACCAAGGTAAGATCCACCGATACCGATCACAACCAAAACATCGCTGTCTGATTTGATTTGCTCAGCAGCTTTCAAGATGCGGTTAAATTCTTCGCGGTCGTAGTTTTCAGGAAGATCCAACCATCCCAAGAAGTCGCTACCAGCACCAGTTCCTTTACGGATCAATTCATCTGCTGCTGTTACTTGTGATTGCATGTATTCCACTTCATGTGGTGCAACAAATTTGTCTAAAACTTTTGAATAATCAAATTTAATATGTGACATGTTATTCCTCCAATATTTCTTCTTTTCTATCATAACGCTTACCTTCGTTTTTTTCAAGTTTTTTTGTCGAATTTCTCCAATTTTTATCAGAATTCAAACGTTTGCGTAAAAATGCCGCATTCCAAAAATCTTGAAAAAATAAAAGAAAGAACGACTAGATGTTCCAGTCGTTACAGTTCATTCAATAAGTACTCAAATAATTCTAAATTACCATCTTCTTCATTAACCAAAAACTCTGGATGCCACTGCAAACCGATAATGCGGTGTTCATCGATAGACTCAATCGCTTCGATAGTTTGGTCTCTTGGATCAATAGCAGTTACACGGAAATTAGGTGCCAAATCTTTAATACTTTGACGATGAACTGAGTTAACCTGACTTTCTTTTCCAAATAGCTTAGCCACCACGCTTCCTTCTACTGTCTCAATAGAATGAGATGTTCCGAAAGGCAGACCTTGCCAGTGACCTTCGATTTCTTGATTGAGGGTCCCACCAAAAGCAACATTGACAAGTTGAACACCACGACAGATTGCCATAATTGGTTTATTCTGACGGAGCGCTTCTTTCAAGAGTGCCAATTCAAATTCATCACGGACCAGATTGTAATCATCGCTCTTGATGGTCTTTTTCTCTCCATAAAACTGAGGATGGACATTTTGACCGCCTGTCAAGATAAGTTTGTCAATCATTTCCACATAATCGCGTACAACTGACTCATCACCAACAGGAATGACTAAAGGGAGACCACCGACTTGACGAATGCTCTCTGCGAATCTACAAGATACAGATGAATGAATGTTTTTTCCTTCTGCGTCTACGGGACATAGATTTGCAGCAACTCCTACAACCGTTCTAGGCATGATGTCTCTCCTTTCGAATATTAACGATAGTCTTATCATATCACTCAAAACATCTTTCGTCTAATATGTTTTTTTAAGGCTGTGATAAAAATTTTTTATGGACAAGAAAAAGCTGCCCCATAGGACAACTTCTTTCTTATTCGAAGACAAATTGATTGTGATAGAGTTCTGAATAGAAGCCACCTAGTTTCAAAAGTTCATGGTGGTTACCGCGTTCAATGACTTCTCCATCTTTAAGGACAATAATCTGGTCTGCATTGAGGATGGTCTTCAAACGGTGGGCAATGACGAAACTGGTTCTGCCTGCTACAACCGCCTCCATGGCATGCTGAATCTTGCTTTCTGTCACCGTATCTACGTTTGAAGTGGCTTCATCGAGAATGAGAACTTCTGGATCTGTCATCAGGGTTCGAGCGATAGAAATCAATTGTTTCTGTCCTGTTGAGAAGATGCTCTGGTCATCATCTATAAGAGTATCGTATTTATCAGGTAAGCTTTCGATATAGTCGTGAATGTGGGTTGCCTTGGCTGCTACCTCAACCATTTCTTGACTAGCATCTGGCACACCGAAACGGATATTGTCTCGAATGGTTCCACTAAACAAGACCGAATCTTGCAAGACAATCCCCACCTTGCTTCTGAGACTATCTAAATCATAGTCACGGATGTCTTTGCCGTCAAAATAAATACCACCAGCATCAACATCATAAAAGCGATTGATGAGGTTCATAATAGTCGTTTTCCCTGACCCTGTCGGCCCAACAACCGCTGTCATCTGACCTTTCGGAGCGGAAATGCTGACATCTTTCAAAATAGGTTTATCAGGCAAGTATGAAAAATCAATATGACTAATTTCAACACCTTCTTGCAACTTAGTAAAGATCGGAGCCTTTTCAGGTCGAATTTCTTCCTCTGCGTCAAACATTTCCTGAATCCGTTCAGCACCTGTAAAGGCCAACTGGAGACTTCCCCAACTAGCTGCAACTTGAATAATAGGCTGGTAGTATTGCTGAGAAAATTGGGCGAACATAACAATCAAACCTAGGGCTGTACTTGTTGCAATAGTCTTATCATTTAATAGAACAGCTGAACCAGCAAAGATAACGATGGCTGTATTAACCAGGCTCATCCCATTCATGACAGGGAAAAGAATTCCTGAGAACATTCTTCCTTTAAAGGTTGCCTTGCGCACGCGATCATTTTGTTCAAGAAATCCTGCCATCATATCCTCTTGAATTCCTTGCACAATCACGGCTTTTTGGCCTGAGATACTCTCATCCATATAGGCGTTGAGCTTCCCTACCTCTTTCTGCTGGAGGTTGGTGTATTTGCGTGCCATTTTCACGATGAAAATTAGCATGAGGAAGGCTACTGGTGTGCTGGCAATGGTGATGAGGGCCAGCGTCACATTTCTCGAAAACATGACAAGAATCAGACCAATGTATAAAACAATATTGCTCATGACCTGAATCAAGCTTTCGTTAAAGGCTTGGAGGATATTATCCAAATCACTGGTAAAACGAGACAGGATATCGCCATCTTGTCGGCGGTCAAAGAAAGAAACCGTCAAGCGGGCAAGCTTACCAAAGAGGCCTTTACGCATCTCATTGGTCGACTCTGCAATCACGCGCGTCATGAGACACATGTATATGACACTAGAGATAAATAGAACCAAAACTAGCAGGCCAAGATTGACCATGATTCCTGATAGGCTTTGCCAAACAAGTTCTGGATTGCCATTTTGATAAGCTTGAACTAAATTAGCTAGCTGCGTCACTGCTTGTCCAGAAAAGACCGGAAAGAGGGCTTGGGCAAGAGTTGCCAGAACAATCATCAGGATAACAACTACAAATGATAGCTTATAGACTTTAAAATAATGCCAAAAGAACTGAACTGTCTTCATTTTACTCCTCCTTTCCTTTCTGTGTTTCATAGATTTCACGGTAAACGGCATTGTTGGCAACCAAGTCTGCATGCGTGCCTTGACCAATCAATCGTCCTTGATCCAGTACCAAGATCTTGTCTGCATGGACAACCGAGCTAATCTTTTGAGCGATGATAATGGTTGTTGTTCCCTTCAAGTCCTTATTCAAGGCTTCTTGCACTAGGCGCTCTGACTTAGCATCCAAGGCCGAGGTCGAATCGTCAAAAATCAGAATACGTGGATTGCTGACAATTCCACGAGCAATCGACATCCTTTGTTTTTGCCCACCAGAGAAATTGGTTCCCCGTTCCTCAACTGGACTTTCAAAGGTTTTCTCCATACGATGAATGAATTCACTAGCCTGGGCAATATTGGCTGCGCGCTCCATTTCAAATAGAGTAGCATCTCCCTTACCCTGTCTCAAGTTATCTGCAATGGTTCCACTGAAGAGAATGGCACGTTGGAGAACGATAGAAACTGTTTGACGCAGGGTTCCTTCACTCACTTCTCGAATATCCTTGCCACCGATTTTGATAGCCCCTTCCTGTGGATCAAAGAGACGTGGAATCAATTGAGCCAAGGTTGATTTTCCTGCACCAGTGGCTCCAACTACACCAACCATCTGACCAGGTTCAATAGTAAAGCTCACATCTTTCAGCATCGGTTCCTTATCCATTGGATAGGTAAAGGTCACATTTTCAAAGCTAAGACTTCCGACCAACTCTTCATCTGGGACATTCTTGAAGGTCATGGCTGGCTCTGCGTCCAGAATTTCTCGAATACGACGCATGGAAATCATAGCACGACTGACAGAATTTCCTAAAAATCCAACCATAACAATGGTAAAGATAATATGGCTTAGGTAATTGACAAAAGAAGCAATGGAGCCAACAACTGACGGATCCGACTGAACCATCCCTGCAACTAGCCAAATAGAGAGGAAAACCGCCCCGTAACCGACCAACATCATGAAAGGTTCCACTACTGAAAAGGCATAACCAATGTAAAGATTTTGACCGAGTAACTCGTCTGAAACCTCCGTAAACTTAGCAAATTGCTCTTTTTCTTGGACAAAGGACTTGACCACACGAACGCCACGCAAATTTTCCTTAGCAATTGCATTGATGCGCTCAAGAAGGGTTTGAAACTTGGCAAAACGAGGCTCCATCATTCCCATCATGACAGCAGTCAAACCAAAAATCAAGACTACCATGAGAACAATCACCCACCACAGAGAAGGTAAGGTTTGAACCGCCAAGATAAAGGAACCGATGAACAAGAGGGGAAGTCTGAAAAGAATTTGGAAGGTCATCATGACGACGTTCTGAATCTGGTTGATGTCATTTGTCATGCGAACGACTAGATTTCCCGCATTAAATTGTTCAATATTGGCATAAGAAAAGGTTTGGATTTTACGGAAGGCATCCTCTCGAAGGTCTGATGAAACTCCTTGAGCAATATAGGCTGCAAGGACAACATTGAGCCCACCAGCAACTAGACCAACTACGGCCACACCAATCAACCAAGCCCCGATACTATAAATAGCTTCATATTTTCCAGCAAGGAGGGCGTCTAACACTTCCTGCAGATAACGCGGTTGCAAAAGTGAACTAGCAACCATCAAGCCTGTCATCAGGAGCGAAGCTAAGGCCTGCCACTTGTAGGTTTTTATTTTCTGAATCAGCATACTTTCTCCTTAAAAAATAGACAAAAGGGAGCGACAATGTGTCAGCTCCTTTTCATTCTGTTTGTGTGATGTTATTCTAACAAAAAAGTGGGAACTTGTCAAAGAAGTCTCCTTGATATAGCTAGACTAACTAGTGAGTCTTGGTTTTATAGTTTCTGTTTTAACTCAACTAAGACATTCATAGCCTGCATAGGTGTCATATTGTAAACATCCAGTTTAGCTAATTCTTCTAGGATAGGATGCACTGCAGGCGTGTCAAAGAGTGAAATCTGTTCAGTGACGGCACTTGTTTGTCTCATAGGAGCAGGACTTTCTGTCCCTTGATTCTCTAACTGAGTCAAAATCTTATCCGCCCTTGCTAAAAGGTCTGCCGGCAAGCCAGCAATCTTGGCAACATGGATACCGTAGGATTTATCAGCTGGCCCTGGTTCAATCTTGTGAAGGAAGGTAACCTGCCCATCCTGTTCCAAAGTTGCCACGTGGACATTGACTAAGTGTTCCAAGCTAGACTCCAGACTAGTCAACTCATGGTAGTGGGTCGCAAAGAGGGTCTTGGCTCCGATGTGCTCATGGATGTATTCGATGATGGACTGGGCAAGAGCCATCCCGTCATAAGTTGCAGTTCCCCGTCCTAACTCATCAAAGAGAATCAAGGAATCCTTGGTCGCATGCGAAATGGCATTGTTGGCCTCCATCATCTCTACCATGAAGGTTGATTGACCTGAAACCAAGTCATCTGCTGCTCCGATACGGGTAAAGATAGCATCGAAGATAGGCAAATTTGCGCTTTCTGCCGGCACATACGAGCCTAGCTGGGCCATAACCGCCGTCATGGCTAACTGACGCATGTAGGTTGACTTCCCACTCATGTTTGGCCCTGTAATCAGCTGAATACTGGTATCTTCTGCCATCTGAATCGTATTAGGAATATAGGTCTGAGCCCCCATGACCTTTTCAACGACCGCATGGCGCCCTTTCTGGATATCGATCTGTGAATCTTCTCCGAACTCTGGTCGGATCAAATGCTGGGTTTCAGCCACAACTGCTAGACTTTGCAAGACATCAACTGTCGCAATTCCTTGGGCTAGAGCCTGCAAACGCTGGATATACTTGCTGACTTCCTCACGGATACGCATAAAGATTTCATATTCTAGGTTGGCTGACTTCTCACGCGCCTCCAGCATATCTCCCTCTATACGAGCCAATTCCTCGGTTCCAAAACGTTCCGAGTTTTTCAGCGTTGCCTTGCGGAAAAAGTGGGCTGGCACATTCCCCAGTTGTGAATTGGTCACATGGAAGTAGTAGCCATCCTTTTTATTGTAGTCAATCTTGAGCGTGCTGATACCAGAGTTTTCTCTCTCCTTAGCCTCAATCTCAGCAATCCAACTAGTCCCTTCTCTGAGCACTCGGCGGTATTTATCCAAAGTCTCATCAAATCCAGTTCGGATAATACCCCCATCTGTAATCACATGAGGAGCTTCAGGAGCAATGGCAGCACTAATCAAGCTCTCCAACTCAGGGATTCCATCCAATTGTTCGATAAGATAAGCCAGAGCAGGTTGCTCCATCCCTTCTAAAATCGCACGAATCCGTGGCACACTGGACAAGGTAGTCGCCAGCTGCAAGAGGTCCTTGGGATTGGTCTTGCCAAAAGAAACACGACTAGCCAAGCGCTCAATGTCATAAACACCCTTGAGACTATCTGTCAAATCACTACGCTCAAAGAAGTGGTCAAGAAAGACCTGCACCACCTCTTGACGTTGAACGATTCGCTCCTTATCAATCAAGGGACGGTGAATCCAAGAACGTAAGAGGCGCATTCCCATAGCTGTTTTGGTTTCATCTAAAAGCCAGAAAAGGCTGCCCTGCTTCTTACCTGAACGGGCATTCTCAACCAAATCCAGACTAGCCTTGGTCGCATAATCCATCTGCAAGAAATCTTTGATTTCATAGCGGATAACAGGTTTGAGGTGGTTCAATTCCCTCATCTGAGTCCGATGAACATACTGGAGCAATTTACTAGATGCCGCTTGCTCCACAGATGCCAATCGTGAATCCAGTAAATGAAGGTCTTCAAAGCCTTCTTTTTCATAGGAAAGTACCAGATTCATCTGACGACTAAGGATTTGTTCCTCTTCCTCAGACAAGTCATAGCCCAGCACCACTTCTCGCGCCTTGAGATTACGGATTTCCCCACAAACCAGCGTGAAATCCAAAAGACCTGTCACATAAAAGTCACCCGTCACCAGGTCCATATAAGCTAAGCCAAATTGATTGCCATCTCGATCTATAGCAACCAAGAAGTTGTTCTGACTGTCTGGCTTACTGCTATCGACCACTGTCCCTGGCGTAATGACCTGAACAACCTCTCGTTTCACAACCCCAACTGCTTGTTTAGGATCTTCCATCTGCTCTGCGATAGCCACCTTATAACCCTGCTCAATCAAGACATCGATATACTGTTGGGCAGAATGATAGGGAACACCCGCCATAGGAATCGGATTGTCCGCATTCTTGTTGCGACTCGTTAAGGAAATTTCCAGAATCTGCGCAGCATTGACCGCATCCTCATAAAATAATTCATAAAAATCACCCATCCGAAAAAGCAAAAATGCATCTGGATATTGCTTTTTAATATCTACATACTGTTGCATGCCGGGTGATAGCTTTTCTGTCGCCATTGTCTGTCTCTCCTTGTCAAAAATAAGTCTTGAGAGCAACTCCCAAGACCTTACTTATCTTTCATCAAATCTAGCAAACGATCTTCCATGAGTTTGGCAACGTGCTGGTCTCGACAAATGACCAATAAGGTATTGGCACCAGCAACTGTTCCTAAAATCCATTCATCCTTGTTTGCATCTACAATATTTGCCAAAACAGAGGCTTCTCCCAGTTTGGTATGAAGCACCAAGGTAAACTCTGCTCTTGCAACACCTTCTAAATGATGAGACAAAAATTCCACCAAATCAATCTTTTCTGTCTCATTTGCTAGTACATAATACACCATATCATTTTTCTTGACCTTGGTCAAGCCGATTTCGCGCAAATCACGAGACAGGGTTGTCTGCGTCACAAAAACATTATGCGCCTCCAACCGATCTTGAATTTCTTTTTGTGTACTTAATTTCTCCTCAGTAATCATTTTTTTTATTAACTGATGACGATCTCTTTTTCTCATAAAATCCTCTTATGTGAATATTTATAACTATTTTTATAACTATATTATACCAAAAAAATAGGAGATTTCAAAAATTTTTTCTTCTTTCTTTAAAATTGTGATAAAATAGTAGAAAAGTCCAAAAAGGAGCTCTTAATGAATACAAAAGAATTGATTGCTAGCGAGTTGGCTAGCATCATTGATAGCCTGGACCAAGAGGCTATTTTAAATTTACTGGAAACCCCTAAAAACTCAGAAATGGGAGACATTGCTTTCCCTGCTTTTTCTCTTGCAAAAGTCGAACGTAAAGCACCTCAAATGATTGCGGCTGAACTGGCTGAAAAGATTAACAGCCAAGCCTTTGAAAAAGTTGTCGCAACAGGACCTTACGTCAACTTTTTCCTTGATAAATCTGCCATTTCTGCTCAAGTATTGCAGGCTGTTATCACTGAAAAAGAACACTATGCTGATCAACATATTGGTAAACAAGAAAATGTTGTTATCGACATGTCTAGTCCCAATATCGCTAAACCATTCTCTATTGGTCACCTGCGCTCAACTGTTATCGGAGATAGCTTGTCACATATTTTCCAAAAAATCGGTTATCAAACAGTCAAGGTCAATCATTTGGGAGACTGGGGTAAACAGTTTGGGATGCTGATTGTTGCCTACAAAAAATGGGGCGACGAAGAAGCTGTAAAAGCTCATCCAATTGATGAACTTCTTAAACTCTACGTTCGCATCAATGCTGAAGCTGAAAACGACCCTAGCTTGGATGAAGAAGCGCGCGAATGGTTCCGTAAACTGGAAAATGGAGATGAGGAAGCTCTCGCTCTTTGGCAATGGTTCCGTAATGAAAGTTTGGTGGAATTTAACCGCCTTTATAATGAATTGAAGGTTGACTTTGACAGCTACAACGGAGAAGCCTTCTATAATGATAAGATGGATGCAGTTGTAGACATTCTTTCTGAAAAAGGCCTTCTTGTTGAGTCAGAAGGTGCCCAAGTTGTGAATCTTGAGAAATATGGAATTGAACATCCAGCCCTTATCAAGAAATCTGATGGTGCAACTCTCTATATCACACGTGACTTGGCTGCAGCTCTTTACCGTAAAAATGAATACCAATTTGCTAAATCGATCTACGTCGTTGGTCAAGAGCAATCTGCCCACTTTAAACAGCTCAAAGCTGTCTTGCAAGAGATGGGCTACGACTGGAGTGACGACATTACTCACGTTCCTTTTGGTCTGGTTACAAAAGAAGGGAAAAAACTCTCTACTCGTAAAGGAAATGTCATCTTACTAGAGCCTACTGTTGCAGAGGCCGTTAGTCGTGCCAAAGCCCAAATCGAAGCTAAAAATCCTGAACTTGAAAACAAAGATCAAGTAGCGCATGCTGTTGGAGTTGGAGCCATTAAATTCTATGACCTCAAGACCGACCGTACAAATGGATACGACTTCGACCTAGAGGCTATGGTATCCTTCGAAGGGGAAACTGGACCTTATGTTCAATACGCCTACGCTCGTATCCAATCTATCTTACGCAAAGCCGATTTCAAACCAGAAACAGCTGGTAACTATAGCTTGAATGATACTGAAAGCTGGGAAATCATCAAGCTCATCCAAGACTTCCCACGTATTATCAACCGTGCAGCGGATAACTTTGAGCCTTCTATCATTGCTAAATTTGCAATTAGCCTGGCTCAATCCTTCAACAAATACTATGCACATACGCGCATCTTGGATGAAAGTCCAGAACGCGACAGCCGTCTAGCCCTTAGCTACGCAACCGCAGTCGTTCTCAAAGAATCCCTTCGCTTGCTTGGGGTAGAAGCGCCAGAGAAGATGTAAATCGTTACAAGAGACTGGAACTAAAGTTCCTAGTCTCTTGACGGCAATCGCTATATGGCGAATTGCCTAAATGCTTCACTAATTCACCTAACCAAATAATATCGATTTGGTTAGGCTCATGTCGTAATCTTTTAATCACTTTATTGTAAAGTAGTCTAAGTAACTAACGCCAAATCCTATTCGGACTTTGGCTAGGCGCTTCACTAGTTTTAGGACATAAATATGATCGATTTATGTCCTAAAACGTCGTAATCTTAAAGTTATTGGAACTAAAGTTCCTAATTGTTAGACACTAGCCGCTTATAGGCGGACTAGCTAACTGCTTCACTAATTCAATCTACTCACTACTATTTCTTTATCATACAGGGAGATTTCCTATGAGCCAATATGCTTATATCCTCGTTGTGATTAGCTTGGTGTTCCTTTTTCTGCTCAATAAGTACGAGAAGGAGAGACTTCAAAGGCTCTACCAAGAACAACTTTTGAAGGATGAAACATTTAGGGCTGACATCAAAGAGAAAATTCACACGACTGAAAATATCAATGATGTCATTGCATATATCAATAAAACTTACCATCTGGGAATGTTGCTATCAAAAGACATTACAGATCAATTAAAATAAATCTAGCTATTCTTTAAGAAATATCAAAACCGAGACTGAAAGTTTATCACTTCGTCTCGGTTTTTAGTATATTCAATTGAAACAAGTGTTGAAAACTTGTTGTAGCAATTCTAATATAGGGATAGATAGACTTTTAAAAATATCATTTACAAATATTTTTAAAGAAATTAAACTCCCTATATTTACTATTCTTATAGACTGTTAAATCAACATCCTCTACAACTTCTTTCACATCTATATTGACATCATAGGGCAAAGAAAGAAAATCTAAATTATAAAATTCTGTACTCATCTCTTTTAAAATAAGAAGGTCTAACAAGTAGTCCTCCACTCTGATTTCAACTTGAATTGTCTTAGACATGAAATTTTTTAGAATCATAAAGTCCTTTACTTGCTTTCTTTTAGGACTGATATACTCAAATCTTTTTCGTTCAAAAATAATTTTCTCCAAATGTTACACCATTTCAATAATATCATTTTCTAAAAATAACTGCAGAAGCAATTCTTCTTTTTAATGCATGCCTCATTAAAATTTCCCTTGTTTAATTCTCCCAAAAATTTTTGAAATAGTGCAAATAAAAGCTCCTAGTAAAAATTCCTGTAGGAAAAATCCAAAATAAGTTCCTAACTGTAAATTTCTATTGAATGTAAATACGGAAGTTTCAGATTGAATCGTATTTTGTTCTATAAGCGTCATAGGAGTAACTCTGAAAATTCCAAACATCATTAAGGCATAGATTATTCCAAAAATAATTAATAGCACCCAGCTATGCTTACTCCTAGAAGAGATACTTCCCGATAACAAAGCTAATAATATTGAGGGTATAATTTGTACGAATAACATAAATTGAAAAAGATTAAAATTATCTAGTGTAAAAAAACATATTGTAAATTCCACAATTAACACTAGAGAAAATACTCTATCTATTTTTGTAAATTTCATTTTACCTCCTTTAAATTCACATCCATCATTACCTTAGACCTTCAATAACATTTTTATTTGCTGCAACCATTGCAGGCATAATACTAAATACAATTCCAAATACACCCGTTGTGCATAGAGTAATCAAAATATGATCCAGAGTTAATGTCGTAACAAAACCACTCATGTTCATTAAAATAACAAATAATGTCGCTACTCCAACACCAGCTATAGCTCCCAGAAGCGATAAAAGAGTCCCCTCCATCATATATGATTGATAAATATCAGATTTTTTAGCTCCCAAAGCTCGACGAATCGCTATCTCCTTGCTACGTTCGCTAACAGAAGACAACATAGCATTCATAACCCCAAAACCAGCTACAAAAATTGAAATGATTGATAAAAGTGCAATGAAATTTAATATTGTAGTAGCTTGGGCCTTTGTTTCCTCATATACCCTTCTATTATCTATATATGCATAGGTTCCTTCCTTGCGGAATGTTCCATAAGTATCTAAAGCAGATAAAGCCTTATTTATATTCTCTAACTGATTAGTTTCTACCACTAACTCATCAAAATATTCCCTTTTTCCTAAAAGTAACTCTTTGATGTCATTAGTAACCAATAAAGAAGGTAATCTTTCATTAACAGCTGATCCATAATATATTGCCTGAATTGGATATTCTTTCCCAGATATATTGATAGTCTCTCCTAAAAAAGTTTCAATATTTTCCTTTCGAGTCAATGACATGAGAGCCTTATCGCTAATAGCTACACCGCCATCTAGTTCCTCTAAGGCTCTTCCTTTTAATAAAGCAGGCATAACTAAACCATTCTTATTCAAATCGCCCAATGTTCGAAAACTAAGATTCTGCTTAGAATCATTAAAATACGTTTCAGCATACAAAGCATAAGAGCTGGAAGAAAGTCTTGCATGTTTTCCAATAGTTTGCTCAACCAATTGTTTATCTTCCTGTGTAAATCCTCTAATATCCAACATATTTTGAGGAGTATAAGTCATTGTTGCTGTGTCTTCTTCTATCTTTAAATCATTCCCTAATGTAGAAGTTGTATAGGAAGAACTTGATAGTATTACTAATAAAACAAATGTTGCCACTGTGATAGCTAAGGATGTCAGAATACTCTGTCTTTTATTCCTCTTTAACAGCTTTAAAGTATCTATTAACAGCTTTTTAAACTTCATGTAATCCTTCTCCCTCAAGTGTTAGATACCCATTTTTCATTCGATACCTTGTTCTACAATGACTGGCAACAAACTCATCATGAGTTACTACAATAATTGTTGTTCCAGAATGATTCAAATTCTGTAAAATTTGCAATATCTCATTCCTATTTTTCTCATCTAATGCACCTGTAGGTTCATCTGCTATAAGAAATCTAGGTTTATGAGCAAGAGCTCTAATTAAAGCGACTCGTTGCTTCTGCCCACCTGATAAATGACTTGGGTACTCATTCATCTTATCTATAAGTCCCAAATTTTGTAATAAACTATCAATGTATTCTATATCTGGCTGTTGGTCAGAATATAGAAATGATAATAAAATATTTTCTTTAACAGTATATTCATCAATAAGATGAAATTGTTGAAAAACAAATCCAATATCATGATTACGGTAACTTGCTTGTTGATTTTCATTTAACTTCTCAATACTTTTTCCGTCTAATATATATTCTCCTTCAAATTCAGAATCAATCAGTCCCAAAATATTGATAAATGTCGATTTGCCCGAACCTGATGGTCCCATTATCGATACAAATTCTCCTTCAACTACCTTAAAATTTATTTCTCTTAAAACATTATTTTTTAACGTCCCTTGTCCGTAACTTTTACTAATATTTTTTAGTTCTAACATAGACCTTCCCATTCTATCTTTATTATTTATAAATCCAAAAAACGGCAACAACTAGCACTAACATATTTTCTCTCCTTATTTTTTCTACAGGATTATTATACTTCTATGTTACACATTCTCCAAGGTCATAAATGTCACTAATTTCAACAACTTATCTACTAATGAGTACTCAATTAGTATAAAAAGGAACTCGATCCGAGCTAAATCTAAGGGAAAAACATAATAACTCTTTAAACGATAAAACGCATAATATCAAGTTTTTAAACACCTGATATCATGCGTTTTTATGATTTTGAAAACTTTCTCTCGGTCTTTTTAACTAATGACATTTTTGTCACTTTTTTATTTTCTAATGTTTATTTTTAAAAAAATCCTGGAGGTCATGTTGCCATTGTTTTTCTAGCTGTTCTATCAAATGACGATTATCAATCATTCTAGCAAATATTTTTGCTTCTTGAAAATAATTTTCAGCTACTGGGTAATCTTTTTTTACAAATAATGCATAGCGCCACTCCCATAGTCGAATAATTGGTTTTTTCTGATAGTCGTATGATTTTGAGGTAATTTCATTTAATTTATAAAGAATATCTTCAAATTGACTGTAATTAGCAATTTTTTCAAATATTCCTAACAACAAAAGTAATGAATCTCTAATTAGAAATGAATATTCAATATCAAACATCTCAACTTGTTGTAAAATTTTATCAGCTATTACTAAGAAGGTATTCACTTCACTCTCATCTATTATTGTATCTTGGTGTACTAATCTTA
Organism: Streptococcus pseudopneumoniae; assembly: GCF_038148955.1. Classification (GTDB taxonomy): domain Bacteria; phylum Bacillota; class Bacilli; order Lactobacillales; family Streptococcaceae; genus Streptococcus; species Streptococcus pseudopneumoniae_T. Next base: position 112,954 of record NZ_JBBJZY010000002.1, on the reverse strand, counting down.
CCAAAAATAGCTTTATGATTAAAATATCGTTAACTTCATATTTTGATTTCAACAAAATGTGATCGAAATACTCTTGTAAAATCATTCCTAAATTGCTATCATCATTCCACCAACCAAAGTCATCATATGCTTGTAAAACATCTATGATAAATCTTTCTTCCTCAGGTAGCCTATCATAATACTCTTCAAAAATCTTATCAAAAACACTCTCTTTCTTTTGGGCGATAGTTTCATCTTCGTATGTAGGAGTCCTCATCAAGAAATATTTCAATTCTAGGTATTCCTTATCCAACTCTATATAACTTGGCATCAACTTGTAATCTTCAACCCCCAAACGTTCAGCGATATATTTTAACTTTGTTAGTGTTGGTCTGGATTCTCCATTTTCAATTCTAATTAATTGACGGATACTTAATTCAGACTCATCACCACAAAATTCTGAACGACTGATTTTTTTAGCCAAACGTAATCTTTTAATTTTTTCGCCAAACTCTCGCAACCTACAAGAACCTCCTGAGTTGTTTACCTCTATTATAGCATATACTGAATCAAACTATCTATCAGATTTCTTCTCACTTTAACTAAAGACTAAGAGTTTAATACTTCGTCTCGGTTTTTGTATATTTTTCAAGCAACAAAGCTACCACTCCCCCAGCAATGCAAGTGCAAAATCCTTTAGAATATGATAGAATAATGAAAAGGACTCTTTTAAGGAGGAAATCATGGAAAAACAAACCGTCGCCGTCTTGGGGCCTGGTTCTTGGGGAACTGCCCTTTCACAAGTCTTAAATGACAATGGACACGAGGTACGTCTTTGGGGAAATATTCCCGAACAAATCAATGAAATCAATACACACCATACTAATACACACTACTTTAAAGATGTCGTTCTAGATGAGAAAATCATTGCCTACACTGACTTAGCAGAGACATTGAAGGATGTGGATGCGATTTTGTTTGTTGTCCCAACAAAAGTGACACGACTTGTTGCCCAACAAGTTGCAAAAACCTTGGATCATAAGGCTATCATCATGCACGCTTCAAAGGGATTAGAACCTGATAGCCATAAACGATTGTCAACCATCCTTGAAGAAGAAATTCCTGAACAGCTCCGCAGTGATATCGTCGTTGTGTCAGGACCTAGCCATGCAGAAGAGACCATTGTGCGTGACCTGACTTTAATCACTGCTGCTTCTAAAGATTTACAAACAGCTCAATACGTTCAGGAGCTCTTTAGTAATCACTACTTCCGACTTTACACCAATACGGATGTTATCGGAGTTGAAACTGCTGGTGCTCTTAAAAATATTATTGCTGTTGGTGCCGGTGCTTTACATGGTCTGGGATTTGGTGACAATGCCAAGGCAGCCATCATCGCTCGAGGACTGGCAGAAATTACCCGCCTAGGGGTGGCACTCGGGGCCAGTCCACTGACCTATAGTGGCTTATCTGGTGTGGGAGATTTGATCGTAACGGGTACCTCCATCCACTCTCGTAACTGGAGAGCTGGAGATGCTCTTGGTCGTGGAGAATCTCTAGCTGATATCGAAGCCAATATGGGCATGGTGATTGAAGGAATCTCAACGACTCGAGCAGCCTATGAACTAGCGCAAGAACTTGGAGTTTATATGCCCATTACACAGGCCATTTACCAAGTTATCTACAACGGAACCAATATCAAAGATGCCATTTATGACATCATGAACAATGAATTTAAAGCAGAAAATGAGTGGTCTTAACCCTCTACAGAAAGGATTATTATGGCACTGAAAGTTAGAAAAGCAGTCATTCCTGCCGCTGGACTAGGAACTCGATTTTTACCAGCAACCAAGGCTCTTGCCAAAGAAATGTTGCCAATTGTAGATAAACCAACTATCCAATTTATCGTAGAAGAGGCTCTTAAATCAGGTATCGAAGATATTCTAGTTGTCACTGGTAAGTCAAAACGTTCTATTGAGGACCACTTTGACTCAAATTTTGAGCTTGAGTACAACCTCAAAGAAAAAGGTAAAACGGATCTGTTAAAATTAGTAGATGAAGCAACTGGCATGCGCCTCCATTTCATTCGCCAAACTCACCCTCGTGGTCTTGGAGACGCTGTCCTACAAGCCAAAGCTTTTGTAGGGAATGAGCCCTTCGTTGTTATGCTGGGTGATGACCTTATGGACATCACAGATGAGAATGCCGTTCCTTTGACAAAACAACTGATGAATGATTACGAAAAGACGCACGCATCAACCATTGCTGTCATGCCCGTACCACACGAAGACGTTTCATCATATGGAGTCATTGCTCCTCAAGGCGAAGGAATCAATGGACTCTACAGTGTCGAAACTTTCGTTGAAAAACCAGCTCCCGAAGATGCACCAAGTGATTTAGCAATTATCGGTCGTTATCTTCTCACACCGGAAATTTTTGATATCCTCGAAAAGCAAGCTCCTGGTGCTGGAAATGAAATCCAACTTACCGATGCTATTGATACGCTTAATAAAACACAGCGTGTTTTTGCCCGTGAATTTACAGGAGCTCGTTACGACGTTGGGGATAAGTTTGGCTTTATGAAAACATCTATTGACTACGCCCTCAAACATCCACAAGTCAAAGATGATTTGAAAGAATACCTCATCCAACTTGGAAAAGAATTGGCTGAGAAGGAATAAAACAAAAAGATAAGGTTCGAAAAATTCCTTATCTTTTTTCATTACATAAATTTTCTTCCAGACTCGTCAAAACCCCATTCCCTTGTAGAGAAGCAAGACTGCGAGTCCTACGAACAAGACTACCGCTCCTAATCTCTGACTAGCGCTATACATTCGTCTTTCGCCTCTAACTGGAAAGATAACTGCTAGAAATGCGCCACCAACTGCACCTCCGATATGGCCTGCTAGGCTAATTCCTGGAATCAGAACACTTCCAATAATGTTAATCACAAAAAGTGTCAAATAAGACTGTCCTAGCTGTTGGATATAAGGATTACGCGTAGCATAACGAAGAATGATAATCGCAGCAAACAGACCATAAAGAGAGGTAGAAGCTCCTGCTGCTAAGGATTTGGGACTAAATACAAAAACAAAGAGATTGCCCATCATTCCTGATAAGAGATAGAGAAAGAAAAACTGCTTGGATCCTAAAATTTCCTCTACCTGCCTACCAAGATAATAAAGGGAAAGCATATTGACAATGAAATGCTCCCACCCAATATGGACAAAAATGGCAGAGAAGAGACGCCAAATCTGCTCTGGAAAGAGGCGAATGGCAGGCCCATACATGGCTCCAAATCGAAATAGGGTGTTTGCCCTGTCAAAGTTTCCACCTGTGGTCGCCAACATTAGTAGAAATACCAAGGCCGTCACTAAGAGAAAGAAACTCGTCACAGGGTAACGCCTATCAAAGATTCCTTTCATCAATCAGTACCTCCTGAACAGGAATATCATGATTTTCAGGGCTAAAGTCCCGAATTTGACAAGGATAAACCGTACTCAAAGTATGACCAGAAAAATATTCCAGATAGCGGTCATAATAACCTCCGCCATAGCCAATTCGATATCCCTTTGTCGTAAAAGCCAGCCCTGGAACATGAATCAAATCAATCTGAGAGGCATCCACCACTTCCAAATCTCCCTGTGGTTCCAGTAATCCAAAGGAAGTTTTTACCAACTGCTGCGGATCATAGACCACAAAGTCCATGCGCCCTTTGGGATAAGTTTTAGGTATCAGAACCTTCTTGCCGTCCCTCAGCGCCTGCTCAATCAGTTCCTGCGTTTGAAATTCGTGCGGAAAAGAGAGATAGGTTGCGATGATCTTGGCTTCTTGGTAAAAGGGATGTTGTAACAATCGCTCGGTTAAAACTTGATCTATAACCTGTTTTTGTTCTTGAGATAAAGCCTTCATTTCTTGCAAAATTTTCTTGCGTAGTTCTGCTTTCATAGCCAATTCCTCTACTCTGATGCCTTCTTTTTCAAGAAACTAGAGACCGCATTCACCCCAATAGCTAATGCTTCTTCCTTAGGACTCATCTGAGGGTGATGAAGGGCATAGGGACTATCAATACCTAGCCAGAACATAACGCCATCAACTTTTGAAAGGAGATAACCAAAGTCTTCACCTGTCATAGCAGGCTCGATATCAATCAACTCGATTCCGGCTTTTTCTTCAAAGAAATCCATCAGTTCACGCGCCAAGGCTGGATTGTTCTCAACAGGCAGGTAACCACCTTGTTTGAGTTCCACTTCAACTTCCATATCAAAGGCAGCTGCAACTCCTTCTGCAACTGTTTTGACCCGCTTTTGCACCAAGAGGCTCATATCCTGAGTTAAGGCACGAATAGTTCCATGTAAAAAGGCTGTGTCTGTGATGACATTGTTGGTTGTTCCAGCCTGGAAAACTCCAAAGGTCACCACCGCTCCCTCGATTGGGTTGACATTGCGGCTGACAACTGACTGCACCTGGGTCACAAAGTAACTAGCGGCCACCAAGGCGTCATTGGCTTCATGCGGAAAGGCTGCATGTCCTCCTTTACCTTTGAAACGAATCTTCACCTCGCAAGTTCCTGCAAAGAGTGTATGAGTATTGGTCGCAATCTGTCCAACTTTTAAATCTGGACGGACATGGAGACCATAAAATTGGTCTGGCAACCAGTCTCCAAAAGCGCCATCCTCATACATAAGCATGCCACCAGCTTCATTCTCCTCAGCAGGCTGAAATAGGAAGAGCAAATTATTTTTAGGTTGTTCCTCGAGGGCGCGCTCGAGACAGCCTAAAGCAATGGTCATGTGGAAATCATGGCCACAAGCATGCATGCGACCTTGGTGCTGAGAGGCAAAAGGAAGGCCTGTTTGTTCAACGATAGGCAGACCATCAATATCTGTCCGCCAACCAATGGTCCGCTCTGGCTGACTTCCCTGCAAATAAACCAAAATCCCTGTCCGCCAAGTACGAACTTGAACAAAATTCTTGCCCGCAGTCAATTTCTCAATCACATCCAGCAAGTAAGCCTGAGTCTTGAACTCCTCCAAGCCAATCTCTGGAATCTGGTGCAAATCTCGTCTAGTCTGAATCAAATCTAACATCTATCTGTCCTCCTATATAGCAGAAAGAGGCTGGAAGAAGAGTTCCGCCTCTTTATTACTTTTACAATTACAAGGTACGAAGCGCATCTTCTAGCGCTGTTTTTTGTTGGGTTTGGGCATCAATCTCTTTGATGATACGAGCTGGAACACCTGCTACTACCACGTTTTCTGGAACATCTTGGGTAACAATAGCTCCTGCTGCGACAACTGAACCACTACCGATTTGGACTCCTTCGATAACCACTGCATTGGCCCCGATAAGAACATTGTCTCCTACACGCACTGGTTCTGCGCTAGCTGGCTCAATCACACCTGCAAGAACCGCACCTGCACCAACGTGACTGTTTTTCCCAACGATGGCACGGCCACCAAGGATAGCCCCCATGTCAATCATGGTTCCTGCACCGATTTCAGCACCGATATTGATAACTGCTCCCATCATGATAACAGCATTGTCACCAATTTCAACCTGGTCACGGATAATAGCACCTGGCTCAATACGAGCGTTGATATCACGTTTGTCTAGCAAAGGAACTGCAGAATTGCGAGCGTCTTGCTCAACAACATAGTCTTGATTTTCTACCAAACCATCAAGAAGCGGAGCCACGTCCTTCCAGTCTCCAAATAGGACATTCCCTAGTTTGACAACAGAGCTTGGTACAGCAGTTGCGAGTTGTCCCTCAAAGGTTACTTTCACACTGGTTTTCTTTTCAGCATTGGCGATAAATTGGATAATTTCTTGTGCGTTCATTTTTGTAGCAGTCATAAAAGGCCTCTCATTCTTTATAATGATACCTATTCTACCAAAAAAGGCCTCAAATTTGAAGCCTTTTTGTCTGTTTTTAGGTATGATTTTTTAGGGATGTGAGATAAAACGTGCTGTCGGTAAAAGCAAGCCCCTACCGATACAACCTAAAAACAATCTTCACAACTATCTCCCCGTGTTTTATTGACTATTCTAGTATAGCACACTTTTAGAATTAAGAAAAGACTTTTTATCTACTTTCTTTCGCTTCTTCTATAGACAAAAATATCATAGGTAAAATAATCAAGACCATAGCTAGAAGAAGTGACCAATCCACTACCAATCCTAAGAACAAAACACTCAAGAGAGCAGAAGAGAGAGGTTCACTGGCGCTGATAACGGAAACCACCAAAGGAGAAACCAAGGATACAGCCTTCATGGAAATAAAAAAGGCAAAAGCCGTTCCAAAGAAAGCGATGATGAGACAAATCAAGATACTCCAAATATCAAGAGTAAAGGAAAGTTGATAAACCGGAGAAAGGACATTGCTAAACAAACCTGCCAAAATCATCCCCCACCCAACCGTCGGTACAAAACCATAGCGCTTCGCGAAAGGTTGGGGCAAGATAACATTAAACATGACCCCCATGGCACTCAGCAAACCCGTCACAAGTGCTAGTGGTGTCATGGATAATTGAGAAAGATCTCCCTTTGTCGCCATCAGGCAAACACCCAACATGGCAACTAAAACATAAAAAACAGCGCTTTTGGACGCTCGTTTTTGATAAACCAAGCGATTGTAAAAGAGGATAAAGACAGGACTGATAAACTGTAAAATAGTCGCTGTCGCTGCATTTGAGTATTCTACACAGAGGTAGAAAAAATACTGGACTGAAAAAATCCCCAAAATAGCATAGGCTAAAAAGGGCAGGTAATTTTTCTTATCTCGCCAAATATCTAGCACTTGTGATTTTAATTGCATTGCAGACCAAATGAGCACAAGACTTCCTGCCAGTGTTAAACGCATAGAGGTAATCCAGCCAGAGGACACCTGATAATGAGTAAAGAAATACTCTCCTAGAATCCCACAAATTCCCCAGATTAAGCCGGATAGAAGCGAATAAATGGTTCCTTTAACAATCTTTTTCTGATACTGATTCATACCTTTATTGTAACACGAAAGGAAAAAAGAAAAAAGTGGCAATCCATTGATTGGCCACTTCATTTAGCACAGTTCATAGAACTTATCGTCTCGTCCTTGAAGAAGAAGGTCGTGTAGCACTTGAGTTGCTACTGTCGCTAGAGCTACTACTTGAATTGCTGGAGCTTGATGGAGTTGGTAGACTCCCCACGATGCTAGCCCAAGCATTCTGATAATCCGCATCACTTCCACCAATAGCAAAGCGATAACTGGTCGCTGGCGCTCCTGTCTTATTAGCCCAATAGCTGGTAACAGTCGAACCTGTGACCTCTACCTCTTTTCCTTCAACAGAAACCTTCCCTGGTTTTTGACCTGTTGATTTCAAGACTTCGGATTTTACGACACTAGGATCTAAAGCGAAGCGCTCGTTCCCCCAAATACTTGGGGAGGCTTGCTGAATCGCATTTACCAGATGAGCCATGTAATTAGAGTTATTGGAATAACCTGCTCTACGTGACAATGAATGATTATCATCATGCCCAATCCAGCCACCTAGGGTTAATCTAGGTGTCGAAAGCATGAGCCACATATTTTCGTCTTGGTTGGTTGTACCAGTCTTCCCAATCCAATCTGCATTAGCTAAAGTAGGATTTAAAGAAGTCAGGTTCGTCTTGAAGGTTGTTGTCACACGAGAGGATAGAACTTCTCGCAACAAGCCCTGCATAATTGTCGCAGTAGCTTTCGAATAGACTTGAACCGGTTTATCCTGATACTCATACACCACTCTACCATCTGCTGCTTCAATCTTTGAAATCACATGCTTCTGATGATAAACCCCGTTATTAGCTAAGGTCTGATAGCCATTGGTATGCTGGGCAACTGTGACTTCAATACCACCACCCATTGGCAGGCTCTCAATACCGTACTCAGGAATCTCGTAGCCCATCTTTTCCATATAACCCTTGACATCAACACCCTTTTCACGGAGCATACGATAGGTCCAGTAAGCCGGGATATTCCATGAATAGTTCAAGGCTTCTCCCAAGGTCATCATTCCTGTCCCCTTGCTATTAGCATACATAATCGGGTTGCCATTGGCAAAGTTTGTTGGATAGTTAGACAGAATCGTCTCACTTCCCATCAAGCCCTGGTCAATAGCAATACCGTAGGCCAGCAAAGGTTTGGTAGTAGAAGCTGGCGAACGTTTAGTATCAAAGGCATGATTGTTTTGATTTTCTTGATAATTGCGACCACCTACAAAGCCTAGGATAGCACCTGTTTGGTTGTCCATCAAGACATTCCCTACTTCTACACGACCTGTTCCATCGTCTAAAAGATAGCCATAGTCAGCAACCGCATTTTGCATAGCAGAATGAATTTTCTGGTCTATGGTAGTAGTAATTTTATAACCACCATTTTCAATTTCCTTGGCTGCCAAATCACGATAAAACTTCTGAGTTGCCTCATTTTTCAACTCCTTAGCGGAGACATTGTCTCTCTGAGCTAGATAGTCATACATACGTTCTTGAGCTTCTGCCAAAGTTGTAAAGTATAAATAGTCTCGTGAAATTCCTGTGACCGTGCCCGATGGTAAAAAGTCCTGTTTAAGGTCATAATCCTTGTATTGAGAATACTCGTCTTTGCTTAAGGCACCTGTACGATACATACTGTAAAGAACTGCCTTAGCCCGTCTTAAGCCAATTTCTAGGTCTTCATCACTCTTCAACTCTCCAGTATTTTCATAGGGAGAGTAAGTAATGGGACTCTGTGGAAGTCCTGCTAAAAATGCTGCTTGAGGAACCGTCAACTGACTGGCATCTACACCGAAAATCCCCTCAGCTGCCTGCTGAGCCCCTGCAATATTCTGTCCCTTATTATTTCGGCCAAAAGGAGCCACATTGAGATAGGTCGTTAAAATCTCATCCTTATTCATGGCGCGTTCCAAGGCAAGAGCATCCACAATCTCTGTCGCCTTACGGGCCAAGGTCGGCGCATCCCCAACCACCTGCTGTTTAATCAGTTGTTGGGTCAAGGTTGACCCCCCACTTGAGGAACCCAAACCTACAAATTTCCCCAAGGTCGCACGAATCACCGCCTTGGGCACTACACCCTTATGTTCTTTAAAGTGTTCATCTTCCGTCGCAATGATAGCCTTCTTCAGATTTTCCGAAATTTGCTCAGATGAGATAGAAGTGCGCAACAAATCACTCTCTATGGAAGCAATCACCGTCCCATCCGCATAGGTAATCTCTGAAATAGAAGAGATGTCCTTGACCTGATGTACCAATTCTTCTGTCTGAGGCACCCGTACCTTGTCAAACAAGGCCACCCCGTACCCCAAAGCAATTCCAGCTCCCAACATTCCTCCTAGAAAACCGAGCACAAAGAGCAAGTTAAATAAAGCTTTTATACTCAGTAAAATAGCTGGAAAAATGGCTGGCTTCTCTAAGGATTTAGATGTTTGGACACTTGAGCCTTTCTTGCCAGGGCTAGCTGATTTTTTATTTTTTTGTTTTTGCTGGAAAAATTCCAGCATTCTTCGTTTTAATTCATTTAATTGATTTTGCATGGATTTCCTCACTCTATCTATTATACCATAAAAGGTAAACTTTCAATAAAATAGCCACTTTCTTCCCTATTCTGCTAGGCTATTGCCCAAGTTTGTGATACAATAGTTAGAAACAATAATTTTAAAAAGGAGAAAAGACACATGCACATTTTTGATGAGCTAAAAGAGCGTGGTTTGATATTTCAAACGACTGATGAAGAAGCTTTGCGTAAAGCCCTAGAAGAAGGTCAAGTTTCTTATTATACTGGCTACGATCCAACTGCTGACAGCCTTCACCTAGGCCACCTTGTCGCAATCTTGACAAGTCGTCGCTTGCAGCTAGCAGGTCACAAACCTTATGCGCTCGTTGGCGGTGCTACAGGTCTCATCGGAGATCCGTCCTTCAAAGATGCTGAACGTAGTCTCCAAACAAAAGACACAGTGGATGGCTGGGTCAAGTCTATCCAAGGACAACTTTCTCGTTTTCTTGACTTTGAAAATGGCGAAAATAAAGCTGTCATGGTCAACAACTACGACTGGTTTGGCAGCATCAGCTTCATTGACTTCCTCCGTGATATTGGAAAATACTTCACTGTCAACTACATGATGAGTAAGGAATCTGTTAAAAAACGGATTGAAACAGGGATTTCTTACACTGAGTTCGCTTACCAAATCATGCAAGGGTACGACTTCTTCGTTCTTAACCAAGACCATAATGTCACTCTTCAAATCGGTGGTTCTGACCAGTGGGGAAATATGACAGCTGGTACCGAATTACTTCGTCGTAAGGCTGACAAGACTGGCCATGTTATCACTGTTCCATTGATTACAGACGCAACTGGTAAGAAATTTGGTAAATCAGAAGGAAACGCAGTCTGGCTCAATCCTGAAAAGACTTCTCCATACGAAATGTACCAATTCTGGATGAACGTTATGGACGCTGACGCTGTTCGCTTCTTGAAAATCTTTACTTTCTTGTCACTTGATGAGATTGAAGACATTCGTAAACAATTTGAAGCAGCTCCACATGAACGCTTGGCTCAAAAAGTCTTGGCTCGTGAAGTTGTCACACTTGTTCACGGAGAAGAAGCCTACAAAGAAGCCCTCAACATCACTGAGCAACTCTTTGCAGGAAACATCAAAAACCTTTCTGTCAAAGAACTCAAACAAGGACTTCGTGGAGTGCCAAACTACCAAGTTCAAGCAGACGAAAACCACAATATCGTGGAACTGCTCGTTTCATCTGGTGTGGTTAACTCAAAACGCCAAGCCCGTGAAGATGTTCAAAACGGAGCTATCTACGTCAACGGCGACCGTATCCAAGACCTTGACTATGTCTTGAGTGACGCAGATAAGCTTGAAAACGAACTGACTGTTATCCGTCGTGGTAAGAAAAAATACTTTGTATTGACTTACTAAACTATTCAACATTTACCTATAAAAAAAGGAGTTAACCTCGAGAAAGGTAACTCCTTTTTGCTGTTAATAGTCCCCACCTATCCCTTAATAGACAGGCTACGCAGTACAATACGTAAGGTTGTTAGATTATGTAAGATAGACAGATTTGAAGGACTGAGCCAATTAAACAAGCCAAAGCCAATCAAACTACTATTTACGACAACGGTATCTTGAATATTCTTCTTGATGAGTGTTTGCAAAGATGATGATAGCCAATCCAACTCTTGGAAGAAATCCAAGCGATTATCTAACAATAAGATATCACTCATCTGCTTAGAAATATCTGCACTCTCATTCATCACCACACCGATATCTGATAGGGTTAGAGCCGCTGAGTCATTCAATCCATCTCCAACCATCAAAATAGTGTGACCTGCTTTCTGCAGTTCCTCTACTAACTCAAATTTCCCATCAGGTTTCAAGTCTGTATAGACCTGATCAAAGGGCAAATCTTTGACTAATTCCTCTGTTCTAACCAGGGTGTCCCCTGTTGCCAGAATCAATTTTTTCCCTTGTGCCTTAAGTTTCTCCAAGGCTGCTTTTGCTTCTTTTCTCAAAGGAGTATGAATGCAGAACATTCCAATCAATTCATTCTGATAAGCCAAGAATAAGAGATTGTAGTGACTCTTGTACTCTTCAATTAAAGCATGTTGCTCTGAACTGATATGAATTTGCTCATCCTGCATTAAGACATAATTCCCAATAACAACTGGTTGCCCATCTATATGAGATTTGATTCCCTTACTTGCGATATATTGGAGTTTCCCATGCATTTCCTCATGTTCAATCCCCTCTATCTCGGCTTGTTTGACAATGGCATTAGCAATAGGATGATAAATGTGTTCCTCAAGACAGGCACTGATTCTGAGAATATCTTCCTCGCTATAGTCCCCAAAAGGTAACACCTTTTCAACTATAGGATAGCTAGTTGTGATTGTTCCTGTCTTATCAAACAAGAAAGTATCGACTTCCAGGTATTTCTCCAGAACATCTCCATCCTTAATCACCATTTCACGGTTCAACCCCTCCTTGATAGCTGTCAAATAAGCTACAGGAGTAGAGATTTTCAAAGCGCAGGAGAAATCAACCAATAGGAATGAAATAGCCTTAGAAAAAGAACCTGTTAATAGGTAAGTCAGCCCAGCCCCCAAGAAATTATATTTGACGACCTTGTCCGCCATCTTGATGAAATAGCGTTGTTTCGTTTTCTTGTTTTCTTCAGATTTCTTCATCAACTCAATCAGTTGTAAAATCCGGCTGTTCATCTGATTATCGGTTACACGAATGCGTAGCTCCCCAGTCTCCAAGACTGTGTTTGCACAAACCAAGTCAGACTCTCTTTTTTCAACTGGAAAACTCTCTCCCGTCAAGGAACTTTCGTTGACCATACCTAAACCTGAAACTACTTGTCCATCAAACAGAATTTCATTTCCTTGAGATAGGACCAAGACATCTCCTATTTGAACATCGGAACTCTTGATACTAACGACCGTATCGCCCTGTACTAAGAATACATCGCTCTCTTTTGCAAGAAGACTCTGTTCTAAATCTGTTGCAGTTTTTTTCAAGGACCACTGATCTAAATGATTCCCCAAATCAAGCATAAACATAATATTACTTGCCGTCTTGGATTGGTTCATAAACAAGGACAATAAAATCGCCGAACAGTCCAAGACTTCCATCGTTAGTTCCTTACGCGCTAGTGTTTGATAGGCTTCTCTAATATAACCCAAAGCCTGATAACAAGTCCATATATAGCGAATAGGATACGGCACAAAACTACGAAAAATCATACGCTTAATCGCTGCACCTGAAACAATAGAATAAGCACTCTCTTCTCTACGAATGGGAAGAGTCATCAACTCAGAAACTTTCCCTTTATCAATTCTTTTTAAAAAGGCTTCTGCATTATCTAATACAGAAAAGCCTTCTTTTATGCGTAGAGTAAAGTGCTGTTGATCCATGTAAAACTGGATAGACTCAATCCCCTTTTCATCTCTCGCCAAGGAACGAAGATAGTCTTGAATATCCAAGGTGAGTGAAAAAGAAGATGATAGTCGGATATGTTGGTATCCTCTATGTAGCACTTTAAAAGACATATTATTCTCCTATAAGGCTATCTAATTGCTCTTCTTTTTTCTCTTGCTCATACAAATATTTGGCATCTTGCAAGACATCGTCTCCATGTTGCTTCACAACAGAAACAGATGCATCTAGCCCGTCTTTCAACTTGTAAGCCTTAGCCAAAGCTTTAGAATAACCTTTTTTAGCTTCCTTACTTGCTAAGATTTTCAAACCAAGGGTACCAAATGCGACACCACCTAAAAAGAGTGATGATTTTTTCGCAACTTTTGCAACGGTTAATACTTCTTTTAACATACTTATTTCCTCCTTATCATTATTATATAGCATTTTGGATATAAAAGCAATTTAATTTTGGTACTTTGAAAAGTAATGATACTACTATTTAATTTTATTACAAATCATCCTAAAGTTGCTTTCATTTGCCTCTTTTGATACACTTAAACTATGAATACAAACCTCAAACCCAAACTCCAGCGTTTTGCTTCTGCGACTGCCTTTGCCTGTCCTATCTGTCAAGAAAATCTGACTCTGCTAGAGAGCAGTCTCAAGTGCTGTAATCGCCATTCTTTTGACCTGGCGAAATTTGGCTATGTCAATCTAGCCCCTCAAATCAAGCAATCTGTCAACTACGACAAGGAAAACTTTCAAAACCGGCAACAAATCCTAGAAGCCGGCTTTTATCAGGCTATTTTAGAAGGTGTATCGGACTTGCTAGCAAGCTCAAAAACTACCACAACAATCTTGGATATTGGTTGTGGCGAAGGTTTCTACTCTCGAAAACTCCAAGAAAGTCATCCTGACAAAACCTTCTATGCCTTTGATATTTCCAAAGATTCCGTCCAAATCGCTGCCAAGAGTGAACCAAACTGGGCAGTCAATTGGTTCGTTGGTGACTTGGCTCGTCTTCCTATAAAAGATGCCAGCATGGACATTCTGCTTGATATCTTTTCGCCTGCCAACTATGGAGAATTTCGTCGCGTTTTATCCAAAGACGGTATCTTGATAAAGGTTATCCCAACTGAAAATCACCTCAAGGAAATCCGTCAAAGGGTCCAAGACCAGCTGACAAACAAGGATTATTCTAACCAAGATATTAAAAATCATTTCCAAGAACACTTTACCATCCTATCTAGTCAAACTGCCTCTCTGACTAAGACTATCACAGCAGAGCAGCTCCAAGCCCTACTCAGCATGACCCCTCTCCTCTTTCACGTTGACCAGACCAAAATTGACTGGAGCCAACTGACAGAGATTACCATCGAAGCAGAGATTTTGGTTGGGAAAGCACGGTAAATTAGATTTTGATATACTACAACACCCGTACCTTAGAGGTACGGGTGTAATTTTATTTTGCTAATGTATTATTTTTTAGGGAAAAGAAAAATTTCTGATATAAGATTATATATTTATTTGGACATAATAAACCACTAATGGTACAACTATGATTTAGTTAGACATCGCTCGTTTAAATTCGTGTATACAAGTCTCGTTTAATTTTTGTAGCTCATTTTCAGCTTTTATATTATCTAAAATACGTGATTTTCTTGAATTAAAGAAATCAATATCTAAAAAATCTTTAGCGAAAGAATTTTCTTCATTTTCAACTTTTATATTATCTAAAAAAACTTTAACGAAAGAATTTTCTTCATTTTCAGCTTTTATATTATCTAAAAAAACTTTAACGAAAGAATTTTCTTCATTTTCAGCTTTTATATTAGCTAAAAAAACTTTAGCGAAAGAATTTTCTTCATTAGAGGATAACTGTCCTTTTTGCAAAGCAAAACGAATACTATTTTTACTCATCTTTTAAGCCTCCTTCAATCATATTTATAAAGATTATAACTTTACTAATACGTGAATATATATTATCTAACCCATTCACAATTAGTTCACCTAAACGTTCTTCAACTTCAGTGGGAACATTTTTATAGTCAATAGTAACCACTTTTTCTCCCTGAATTGGAAAAGCGCTTATTGATTTATAGCGACTATCTAATAAGTATTTTTCCCAATCAGGATCTGATTCTAAATGATTTGATAATTGCTTTGTTCGTTTTCTAAATGCTCTTCCCGCAATAGAATTATTAATATCTAATTCCCTAGTACTTGAACGTAAAAAAGTGGCACTTCTAGCGATGATATTCAATTTATCTTCGCTTCCTTCTTTATTTGAAAGTCCCCATACAGATATTCGACATTTATTTTCAGAATTAAATTCGCTAGTCAACACATCAATGTATCTTTGGACAGCAGCAATTAATACATCGTAGATCTCATTGATACGTTCGATTTTCACCTCCTTGCTATCATCCGAAACTTCAATAATTCGAACAATTTGATCTTCTAAAGTCAGTATAATTTCTTCCAGAAGTTCAAAATTGGTTTTTAATAAGGTGTTAAAATATCTAATCTGTCTATTTTCTTCCAAAAGTTGCTGATTTTGCTTAGATAAATTAAATACTCTTGATTCCTTATCAACAGCATTTGCATATTTCCAAATCGTATAAATTATAAAAACAAATACTAAAGCTACTCCAACAACCGTAAGTACAGAGATAATAATTCTGGCCCAATCAGGCAGATTTGCAAAAATTTGAGAAATTAATTCACTCATGATTGCTCCTAGCATATGAAAAGTTTATGTAGTATTAATACTTTTGTTAATTGTTATTATATTCTACCGTAAGTTTCATATTTTTTCAAGAAAAAATATGAAACTTATTTGTACTACTGGTCTATTGATGTACGATCAAATGAGTTACGAGCATCCAATCATCTTTTTATATAATCTTATTGGTATTTTCCATATTTAGATTTGAAAAGTAATTTACATACAAACTATATAATTTAAAATTAATCACTAAAATTAATTGACGGAGTTCCTCGTAGTAAAAACGCATCTACAGTACAAATAGATGCGTTTTTACTTTATATCTTAGTTCAAGTGCCAGATATCTTCGTTGTATTGAGCGATTGTACGGTCAGATGAGAAGAATCCTGCTTTAGAAATGTTTACGATGACTTTATCCAACCATGCGTCGCGGTCTTCGTAGTCAGCAAGCATTTGCTCTTTAACCTTGATGTAATCTTCCAAGTCAAGAAGAGTCATGAACCAGTCCTTGTTGATCAATTCATTGTAAAGACGTTCCAAGCGCTCTTTGTTTCCAGCTGCAAGAACTGCATCGCTAACGATGAAGTCAACCAATGGTTTGATAGCTTTACGAGCGTAGAATTCGCTTGATTTGTAAGCTGCTTTTGCGTAAAGGTCGATAACAGTTTCTGAATCTTCACCGAAGATGTAGATGTTTTCATCTCCAACCAACTCAGCGATTTCCACGTTAGCACCGTCCATAGTACCAAGAGTCAAAGCTCCGTTCAACATGAATTTCATGTTACCAGTACCTGAAGCCTCTTTAGAAGCAAGTGAGATTTGTTCTGAGATATCACATGCTGGGATAAGGAAGCTTGCTGCAGTAACGTTGTAGTTTTCAACCATAACCACTTGCAAGTGTGGAGCTACTGCTGGATCGTTAGCAATAACTTCTGACATGCAAAGGATCAAGTGGATGATGTCTTGAGCGATTTTGTAGGCTGGAGCTGCTTTACCACCAAAGAAGATTGTGATTGGGCGAGCAGGAATGTTACCAGCTTTGATGTCAAGGTATTTGTGGATCACGTACAAAGCGTTCATTTGTTGGCGTTTGTACTCGTGAAGACGTTTGATTTGGATATCAAAGATAGAGTTTGGATTGATTTCCACACCTTGGTGTTCTTTCAAGTGACGAGCCAATTTACGTTTGTTGTGAGCCTTGATGCTTTCCAATTTTTCTTTGACAGCTGCTTTATCTTCGTAAGACAAGAGTTTTTCAAGCTCATCTGCTTCATGGTGCCAACCGTCTCCAAGAATCTCATCCAAGTAGTGAGACAAGCTTGGGTTAGCATGCATGAGCCAACGACGGAAAGTGATACCGTTTGTTTTGTTGTTGAATTTTTCTGGGTAAAGGTCGTAGAAAGCTTTCAACTCAGAATTTTTCAAGATTTCAGTGTGGAGTGCCGCTACCCCGTTAACGCTGTATCCATAGTGGATATCCATGTGAGCCATGTGAACACGTCCGCTCTCATCGATGATTTGAACAGCTGGATCTTTGTATTCTGCTTTCACACGACGGTCCAATTCTTCGATGATTGGTACCAAGTGAGGAACCACTTCTTGCAAGAATTCAAGAGGCCATTTTTCAAGGGCTTCAGCAAGGATTGTGTGGTTAGTGTAGGCAGTCATGCTACGAACGATTGAGATTGCTTCGTCAAGCTCGATACCACGTGCAGTCAAAAGACGGATCAATTCAGGAATCACCATTGATGGGTGAGTGTCGTTGATTTGTACAACAGCGTAGTCAGCAAGGTCATGCAAGTTGCTTCCTTTTTCGATTGCTTCGTCGATGATCAATTGCGCACCGTTTGAAACCATGAAGTATTGTTGGAAGATACGGAGCAATTCACCTTGACGGTCACTATCATCTGGGTAAAGGAAGAGAGTCAAGTTGCGAGCAATGTCTGTCTTATCAAAGTTGATACCATCTTTAATAATAGAAGAGTCAACTGAATCCAAGTCAAACAAACGCAAGCGGTTTTTAGTTGCTGTCTCATAACCAGTAACATCAATATCGTAAAGAGTTGATGTCAAAGTAAAGTCTGCAAATGGTACTTGGTAGCTACGGCTTGAGCGAACCAACCAGTTTTGCTCTGTCAACCATGCATTTGGAATTGTTTCTTGTTGGTTGTTTTTAAGAACTTGTTGGAAAAGACCAAAGTGGTAGTTAAGACCAACACCATCACCATTCAAACCAAGAGTCGCAATTGAGTCGATAAAGCAGGCAGCCAAACGTCCCAAACCACCATTACCAAGAGATGGTTCTAATTCAACTTCTTCAACTTCGATCAAGTCTTTACCTGCAGCAGCAAGTTCTTTTTTGACATCGTCGTAAAGACCAAGGTTGATCAAGTTGTTTGACAAGAGTTTACCAATCAAGAACTCAGCTGAGATGTAGTAAACTTTTTTCTTACCAGTGTTGACTGGTTTTTGGCTGCTTGCAAGCTTGCTGTAGTTAAGAAGAGCAAGGTAAAGCTCTTCATTGCTACATTCTGCAATGGTTTTATTGTAACGATTTTGTACAAATTCTTGTAGTGATAACATGTTTAGTTGTCTCCTGATTATTGTCTTATTTCTTTAATTCTACCAAATTTTCATTGATTCGGCGATAAATTGTTGTCAAGTCAAGCAAACCTTCCTCGACAGCTGGTGTCAATTGATTTTCAGTCATACGCCAAGACCAGTTTCCACCAAGGGTAGATGGGAAGTTCATACGAGCTGTCTCATCCAATTCAAGCAAATCTTGCATAGTTGCAATTGCCATGAAGCTAACTGATGAAAAGACTGTACGAAGCATAGCATGTGGAACTGTTTCGTATTCTTTACGGTTAGTGTAGCGAGCCATGTACTCACGAGTCGCATCATCGATCTCGTTACGGTACCAACCAAGAACCGTGTTGTTATCGTGTGTTCCTGTGTACATAACTGAGTTAGCAGGTGCCAAGTGTGGGCTATCGATACTTTCGTCTTCTGGGTTGAAGGCAAATTGAAGAATCTTCATTCCTGGGAAGCCAGTACGTTCACGCAATTCGATAACTTCGTCTGTCATGAAACCAAGGTCTTCTGCGATGATGTTTAACTCACCAAGTTCTTCCTTAACGGCTGCAAAAAGCTTGTAGCCAGGACCTTTCACCCATTCACCAGGTGCTGCTGTATCGGAACCAGCAGGGATTTCCCAGTAAGATTCGAAGCCACGGAAGTGGTCGATACGAACGATGTCGTAGATTTTGAAGCTTTCACGCAAGCGTTCAATCCACCATTTGTAGCCGTCTTTGTCCATTGCTTCCCAGTCATAGATTGGGTTACCCCAAAGCTGACCAGTTGCAGAAAATTCATCTGGTGGGCATCCGGCGATGCAAGTAGCCTTACCATTGACATCTGTCTTGAAGAGATGTGGATTTGCCCACATATCGCTTGAATCTTCCGCT
Organism: Streptococcus pseudopneumoniae; assembly: GCF_038148955.1. Lineage (GTDB taxonomy): Bacteria > Bacillota > Bacilli > Lactobacillales > Streptococcaceae > Streptococcus > Streptococcus pseudopneumoniae_T. The sequence goes on along the minus strand of NZ_JBBJZY010000002.1, from coordinate 93,830 downwards.
ACGTAGATTGGCATGTCCCCAACGATTTCGATGTGGTTGTCGTTTGCGTAAGCTTTCAATTTCAACCATTGTTGGAAGAAGAAGTACTGAGTCACACGGTGGTAAACCAACTTGTCTGCCAATTGCTCACGGTAGCTTTCAAGTGCTGAAGCTTTACGAGCACGAGCATCTGCATCTGGCCATTCTGTCCAAGCAAGATTTTCAAAATGCTCTTTGATAGCCATATACTCAGCAAAGAGCTCAAGCCATGATTGGTTATCTTGAGCAAATTTCTCAAAATCTTTAACATCTCCGACTTCAAAGAAACGTTTCACAGCTTTTTCTAAAAGAGGACGACGTGCATAGTAGATTTTAGCATAGTCAACTTCAGACGCATCGCTACCAAAGTCAACTCCTTCAAGGTCACTTGCTTCCAACAAACCTTGCTCCACCAAGATATCTAAATCGATAAAATGAGTGTTTCCTGCAAAGGCTGAGAAAGATTGGTAAGGAGAATCTCCGTAACTAGTTGTTCCTAATGGAAGGATTTGCCAGTAACGTTGTTTGGTACGAACCAAGAAATCAACGAAGTCATAAGCACTTTGACCAAATGATCCGATTCCGTAGGCTCCAGGGAGAGAAGAGATGTGCATCAACACACCACTTTGACGTTTTTTCATAATAGCACCTCGTGTGTTAAAATAATGGAACGTTGCGTATTTTTGCAGACGCAAACGTTTGCGCTACTTATAAGTATACTCCTTTTCAAGCATAATTGCAAGCGTTTTTAAAAAAACTTTTTTGATTATTTTTAAGGAGCTAATCCATTTTAGCAAAGATAACTTAAAACTATCTAATCCTAAAGTTTGAAGCTCACAGGACTAGTCCACAAAGGGCAAACCCTCCCTAGGAAACTGGGATTTAGATGTGAACAGGCACAAGAGTCTATAGAAAATAGAGAGAGATTAGAAACAGGGAGGTAGCCCCTCCTGATTTCCCTCTTTAGACAGATTCCATCTATTTTTTATTAAAAATAGTGTATGCTTATCTATTTCACACTTTTCTTCTATTAAAAAGCAAAATCATGCTATCAAATCAAGCTTAAAATTTTTTTAAAATTTTTAACAAAAACACTTGCAACCGTTTTCTATTTGTGCTATACTAAGCTCATAAAGGAAAACGTTTGCGTTTTTCTTGTCAATAAAACTTGTTATTCTTTAGGAGGAATACACTATGTCATCTAAATTCATGAAGAGCGCTGCTGTGCTTGGAACTGTTACACTTGCTAGCTTGCTTTTGGTAGCTTGCGGAAGCAAAACTGCTGATAAGCCTGCTGATTCTGGTTCATCTGAAGCCAAAGAACTCACTTTCTACGTTGAAGACCAATACAAAGCTTATGCTGAAACAGTTGCCAAAGCTTATAAAGAGCAATCAGGCACAACAATTAACATCAAATCTGGTGACCAACTTGGTGGACTTGACAAACTTTCTCTTGACAACCAATCTGGTCAAGCTGCTGACGTTATGATGGCACCATACGACCGTGTGGGTAGCCTTGGTTCTGACGGTCAACTTTCAGAAGTGAAATTGAGCGATGGTGCTAAAACAGAAGATACAACTAAATCTCTTGTAACAGCTGCTGACGGTAAAGTTTACGGTGCTCCTGCCGTTATCGAGTCACTTGTTATGTACTATAACAAAGACTTGGTAAAAGAAGCTCCAAAAACTTTTGCTGAACTAGAAGAACTTGCTAAAGATAGCAAATATGCCTTCGCTGGAGAAGATGGAAAAACTTCTGCTTTCCTAGCTGACTGGACAAACTTCTACTATGCATACGGACTTCTTGCTGGTAACGGCGCTTACGTATTCGGACAAAACGGTAAAGACCCTAAAGACATCGGTCTTGCAAACGACGGTTCTATCGCAGGTATCAACTACGCTAAATCTTGGTATGAAAAATGGCCTAAAGGTATGCAAGATGGTACAGCTGCTGGAAACTTGATTCAAACTTCATTCCAAGAAGGTAAAACAGCTGCTATCATTGATGGTCCTTGGAAAGCTCAAGCCTTTAAAGATGCTAAAGTAAACTACGGTGTTGCAACTATCCCAACTCTTCCAAACGGGAAAAACTACGCAGCATTCGGTGGTGGTAAAGCTTGGATCATCCCATCAAGCACTAAGAACCTTGAAGCTGCACAAAAATTTGTAGACTTCCTTGTTTCAACTGAACAACAAAAAGCTTTCTACGATGCAACTAACGAAATTCCAGCGAACACTGAAGCTCGTTCATACGCTGAAGGTAAAAACGATGAGTTGACAACAGCTGTTATCAAACAGTTCAAGAACGCTCAACCAATTCCAAACATCTCTCAAATGTCTGCAGTTTGGGAACCAGCTGCTAACATGCTCTTTGATGCTGTAAGTGGTAAGAAAGATGCTAAAACAGCTGCTAACGATGCTGTAACATTGATCAAAGAAACAATCAAACAAAAATTTGGTGAATAAAAAATTTGTTCAAGGGGGGTGGAATTCAAATCCCCCTTTGAATTTATCAATAGAAACATAAATAGTTTAGGTTTTATCTAAAAACCAGTATCCTATGAAAGGAGTTATTATGGAAAAGCAACAACCTAGTAAAGCAGCCCTGCTGTCTATCATTCCTGGGTTAGGACAGATTTACAATAAACAAAAAGCCAAAGGTTTTATCTTCCTTGGTGTAACCATCGTATTTGTCCTTTACTTCCTAGCACTTGCAGCCCCTGAATTGAGCAATCTCATCACTCTTGGTGACAAGCCAGGTCGTGACAATTCCCTCTTTATGCTGATTCGTGGTGCCTTCCATTTAATCTTTGTAGTCGTTTATGTACTCTTTTATTTCGCAAATATCAAAGATGCACATACGATTGCAAAACGCATTAACAATGGAATTCCAGTTCCACGTACCCTCAAAGACATGATCAAAGGGATTTATGAAAATGGCTTCCCTTACCTCTTGATCATCCCATCTTATGTTGCCATGACCTTCGCGATTATCTTCCCAGTTATCGTAACCTTGATGATCGCCTTTACTAACTATGACTTCCAACACTTACCACCAAACAAATTGTTGGACTGGGTTGGTTTAACAAACTTTAGTAATATCTGGAGTTTGAGTACCTTCCGTTCTGCCTTCGGTGCCGTTCTTTCTTGGACTATCATCTGGGCTTTGGCTGCCTCAACCTTACAGATCGTCATCGGTATCTTCACAGCTATCATTGCTAACCAACCATTTATCAAAGGAAAACGTATCTTTGGTGTTATTTTCCTTCTTCCTTGGGCTGTCCCAGCCTTCATCACTATCTTGACATTTTCAAACATGTTTAACGATAGTGTCGGAGCCATCAACACTCAAGTATTGCCAATCTTGGCTAAATTCCTTCCTTTCCTTGATGGTGCTCTTATCCCTTGGAAAACAGACCCAACTTGGACTAAGATTGCCTTGATTATGATGCAAGGTTGGCTTGGATTCCCATACATCTACGTTTTGACCTTGGGTATCTTGCAATCTATTCCTAACGACCTTTACGAAGCAGCTTATATTGACGGTGCTAATGCTTGGCAAAAATTCCGTAACATCACTTTCCCAATGATCTTGGCTGTTGCGGCACCTACTTTGATCAGTCAATACACCTTCAACTTTAACAACTTCTCTATCATGTACCTCTTCAACGCTGGAGGACCTGGTAGTGTCGGTGGTGGAGCTGGTTCAACCGACATCTTGATTTCATGGATTTACCGTTTGACAACAGGTACATCTCCTCAATACTCAATGGCGGCAGCTGTTACCTTGATTATCTCTATCATTGTCATCTCAATCTCTATGATCGCATTCAAGAAACTACACGCATTTGATATGGAGGATGTCTAAGATGAATAACTCAATTAAACTCAAACGTAGACTGACTCAAACCCTTACTTACCTCTACTTGATTGGTCTCTCAATCGTGATTATCTATCCACTGTTGATTACCATCATGTCAGCCTTCAAGACTGGTAACGTAGTAGCCTTTAAACTAGACAATAACGTCGACTTTAGTTTTGCTAACTTCCAAGGACTCTTCACGGAAACCTTGTACGGTACTTGGTACCTCAACACTTTGATTATCGCCTTAATTACTATGGCCGTTCAAACAAGTATCATCGTACTTGCTGGTTATGCCTACAGCCGTTACAACTTCTTGGCTCGTAAGCAAAGTTTGATCTTCTTCTTGATTATTCAAATGGTGCCAACCATGGCCGCTTTGACAGCCTTCTTCGTTATGGCACTTATGTTGAACGCCCTTAACCACAGCTGGTTCCTCATCTTCCTCTACGTTGGTGGTGGTATTCCGATGAATGCTTGGCTCATGAAAGGCTACTTCGATACAGTGCCAATGTCTTTAGACGAATCTGCAAAACTAGACGGTGCAGGACACTTCCGCCGCTTCTGGCAAATTGTTCTTCCACTTGTTCGCCCAATGGTTGCCGTACAAGCTCTCTGGGCCTTCATGGGACCTTTTGGGGACTACATCCTCTCTAGTTTCTTGCTTCGTGAGAAAGAATACTTTACTGTTGCCGTAGGTCTCCAAACCTTCGTTAACAATGCGAAAAACATGAAGATTGCCTACTTCTCAGCAGGTGCTATCCTCATCGCCCTTCCAATCAGTATTCTCTTCTTTTTCCTACAAAAGAACTTTGTTTCAGGACTTACAAGCGGTGGCGACAAGGGATAATATATCCCCGCCACCCTTTTTCATTTTATACTCTTCGAAAATCTATTCAAACCACGTCAGCTTCCATCTGCAACCTCAAAACAGTGTTTTGAGCAACCTGCAGCTAGCTTCCTAGTTTGCTCTTTGATTTTCATTGAGTATTAGCGATTGTTACTGTAAGTAATGTCCTTACAACAAGCAATTTTTCTCCTAGACTTGAAATAAAGCGCATTTCTCTATATAATAATACTCATATAGAAAACACCTTTTAGAAAGATACCTATGCTTCCATATCCATTTTCCTATTTTTCAAGTATTTGGGGATTTCGTAAGCCCCTGTCCAAACGTTTCGGGCTCAACTGGTTTCAGCTTCTATTTACCAGTATCTTCCTTATCAGCTTGTCTATGGTACCCATTGCCATCCAAAACAGCTCCCAGGAGACTTATCCGCTAGAAACCTTTATCGATAATGTCTATGAACCATTGACAGATGAGGTTGTCCAGGATCTCTCTGAGCATGCTAAAATTGTTGATGGCAATTTAACTTATACAGGAACTGCCAATCAAGCGACTTCTCTTGTGATCGGTCCAAGTCCAAGCAAAGAATTACCGAAAGACTTGCAACTGCATTTCGATACAAATGAGCTAGTCATCAGCAAGGAAAGTAAAGAGTTGACACGCATCTATTACCGAGCTATTCAGACTGAGAGTTTCAAAAGCAAGGACAGCTTGACCCAAGCAATTTCTAAAGACTGGTACCAACAAAATCGTGTCTATATCAGTCTCTTCCTAGTTCTCGGTGCCAGCTTCCTCTTTGGTTTGAATTTCTTTATCGTCTCTCTAGGGGCGAGTCTTCTCCTTTATATCACTAAGAAATCACGCCTCTTTTCATTTAGAACCTTTAAAGAGTGCTACCATTTTATCTTAAACTGTTTAGGATTGCCGACTCTGATTACGCTTATTTTGGGATTATTTGGCCAAAATATGTCAACCCTCATCACTGTACAAAACATTCTTTTTGTCCTTTATCTGGTCACTATCTTTTATAAAACACATTTCCGTGATCCAGATTACCATAAATAGGAGATTTTTATGCCCGTTACGATTAAAGACGTGGCCAAGGCTGCTGGTGTTTCGCCTTCAACCGTAACCCGTGTTATTCAAAATAAATCAACCATTAGCGACGAAACAAAAAAACGCGTTCGCAAGGCTATGAAGGAGCTCAATTACCACCCCAACCTCAACGCTCGTAGCTTGGTGAGTAGCTATACTCAGGTGATTGGTTTGGTTCTTCCTGATGACTCAGACGCCTTCTACCAGAATCCTTTCTTTCCATCAGTCCTACGTGGCATCTCTCAAGTCGCCTCTGAAAACCATTACGCTATTCAGATAGCAACAGGAAAAGATGAGAAGGAGCGTCTCAACGCTATTTCACAAATGGTCTACGGCAAGCGTGTAGATGGGCTGATCTTTCTCTATGCCCAAGAAGAAGATCCCCTCGTCAAACTCGTCGCAGAAGAACAGTTCCCCTTCCTTATCCTCGGGAAGTCCCTGTCTCCTTTCATCCCCCTTGTCGACAACGATAATGTTCAAGCTGGTTTTGATGCGACTGAATATTTTATCAAAAAAGGCTGCAAACGCATTGCCTTTATCGGAGGAAGCAAAAAGCTCTTCGTGACCAAAGACCGTTTAACAGGCTATGAACAGGCGCTTAAACATTACAAACTTACCACTGACACCAATCGCATCTACTTTGCAGACGAGTTTCTGGAAGAAAAGGGCTATAAATTTAGTAAGCGATTATTCAAGCACGATCCACAAATTGATGCTATCATCACAACCGATAGCCTCCTAGCTGAAGGGGTCTGTGACTATATTGCCAAACACCAGCTGGATGTCCCTGTTCTCAGCTTTGACTCGGTTAATCCCAAGCTCAACTTGGCAGCCTATATAGATATCAATAGCCTAGCCCTCGGACGCACTTCTTTAGAAACTATTCTCTGCATCATCAATGATTCTAAAGAAAATAGACAAATCTGCTACCGTCAGTTGATTGCCCACAAAATTATTGAAAAATAAGAGACTGGGCAAAAAGTCGTTAAAAGCAAAAAACGCAGACTATCAGGTATTGAAAAAACTTGATAGGCTGCGTTTTATTGTGGGAAGACTCATTTTAAGTACTAGTCACTAATTATCTATCTCAACAAATCTTCCTAGAATATGAACATTTTCCGATACAGAGACAAAGGCACCTGGATCCACTTGTGTCATAATCTGTTTAAATTCATTAAACTCTGCACGTGTAATGACAGTGATTAAAACTGCCTTTCTCTCGTGATTATAGGTTCCTTCTGCATCGTGGATCATGGTTGCTCCGCGGTGCAATTTTTTATGGATTTTTTCAATGACCTTGTCTGGATGATTGGTCACAATCATGGCCTGCATACGTTTTTGCTTGGTAAAGACCGCATCTGTCACACGGCTAGAGACAAAGATGGTAATCATAGAGTAAAGAGCGTATTTCCAACCAAAGGTCAAACCCGCTATCAGCATGATGGTCCCATTTACCAAGAAAGAAATACTGCCGACATTCTTACCTGTTTTCTTGCGAATAGTCAGACTGACAATATCCGTTCCACCACTGGAGATATTGTTTCGAAGAGCAAAACCAATCCCCAAGCCCATGACAACACCCCCAAAAAGGGCATTGATAATAGGATCCTCCGTCAAGGTTGCCACAGGGACAAACTGGATAAAGAAGGAACTCATGGATACCGTGATAAAGGTAAAAACGGTGAATTTATGGCCAATCTGATACCAAGCCAAGACCATCAAAGGAAAATTGATAGCGTAGAAGGTCAGCGAAATCGGAATATGAAAACCAAACCAGTGATTACTCAAGGCAGAGATAATCTGTGCCAAACCTGTCGCACCACTCGAATATACATGCCCTGGTTGGAAAAAGAAATTGACCGCTACTGCTGATAGAAAACCATAGACCAGAGAGGCCGAAATCTTCTCATCATATTTTTCCCGAGAGATGCTTTGTAAGACACGTAAAATTTTTATCTGATAAGCAAAGCGACGCAGATAATAGCGCCACCGCTTAATTCGTTTTGCTTGTTTCATCTTCTTCTACTTGTAAGCTGAGTTCCTCTAGTTGTTTGAGAGCGACTGTTGAAGGAGCTTGTGTCATTGGGTCAGTCGCCTTGTTGTTCTTAGGAAAGGCAATAACTTCACGGATATTTTCTTCTCCAGCAAGCAACATAACAAATCGGTCAAGTCCGATAGCCAAACCACCGTGTGGTGGGAAACCATAGTCCATGGCTTCAAGAAGGAAACCAAACTGGTCATTTGCTTCTTCAGCTGAGAAACCAAGGGCCTTGAACATGCGTTCTTGAAGGTCTTTTTGGTTGATACGAAGGCTACCACCACCAAGCTCATAACCGTTCCAGACGATATCGTAAGCAATGGCACGAACCTTAGCCAAATCACCTTCTAATTCGTGAGCTGTCTCTTCCTGTGGAAGGGTGAACGGATGGTGGGCGCTCATGTAGCGGCCTTCTTCTTCAGACCATTCAAACATTGGCCAGTCAACCACCCAAAGGAAGTTGAATTTATCGTTATCAATCAAACCAAGCTCTTTGGCAATACGTCCACGAAGGGCACCCAGTGTTGCATTAGCCACTTCAAGCGTATCCGCCACAAAGAGAACCAAGTCCTTGTCTTCAAGAGCAAGCGCTGTTGTCAATTCTGCTTGGATGCCAGTCAAGAACTTAGCAACTGGTCCGTTTAATTCTCCATCCACAACCTTGACCCAAGCAAGACCTTTGGCACCGTACTGTTTGGCTACTTCGGTCATCTTGTCGATGTCTTTACGTGAATAGTTGTCCGCAGCTCCTTTGACCACAATGGCTTTCACAGCAGGTGCTTCTGAGAAGACTTTAAAGTCCACACCTTTGACCACTTCGGTCAAGTCCTGAAGCAACATGTCAAAACGGGTATCAGGTTTATCAGAACCGTAAAGAGCCATGGCATCGTCATACTTCATACGAGGGAATGGAAGGGTTACTTCGATGCCTTTTGTTTCCTTCATCACTCGGGCAATCAATCCTTCTGTGATATCTTGGATTTCTTGCTCAGTAAGGAATGAAGTTTCCAAGTCGACCTGAGTGAACTCAGGCTGGCGGTCTCCACGCAAGTCCTCGTCACGGAAACATTTAACGATTTGATAATAACGGTCAAAACCAGCATTCATCAAGAGCTGTTTCGTGATTTGTGGACTTTGAGGAAGCGCGTAAAAATGCCCTCTATTAACACGAGACGGTACCAAGTAGTCACGCGCCCCTTCTGGTGTTGACTTAGAAAGGAATGGTGTCTCCACGTCGATAAACTCCAACTCATCCAAGTAGTTACGGATAGAGTGGGTCACCTTAGCACGAAGTTTAAGATTTTCCAACATTTCTGGACGACGAAGGTCAAGGTAACGGTAACGCAAACGTGTATCGTCATTGGCCTCAATGCCATCCTTAATCTCAAATGGTGTTGTTTTAGCTGTATTGAGCACAGTAAGAGCTGTCACGTTTAACTCAACCGCACCAGTTGGCAACTTATCATTGGCTTGCTCACGCGCAGCGACCTGACCAGTCACCTCGATAACAAATTCGCTACGAAGACTTTCAGCTGTTGCCATGACCTCTGCAGATACTTTTTCAGGGTTGATAACCAACTGCATGATCCCTTCACGGTCACGAAGGTCGATAAAGATCAAACCACCCAGGTCACGACGACGGCCAACCCATCCTTTCAAGGTAATTTCTTGTCCGATGTGTTCCTCACGAACACGACCAGCATACATACTACGTTTCATTGTTTCTCTCCTCTTTTATTCTGTTACTATTTTACCATAAAAGCGCAGGCTCTTCATGAAAATCATCAGAAAAGTTTGCCAGTCTTTAAAAAATAGGTGAAAGCCCTAAAAATTAGCGTCCATACAAAAATCCGATGAACTTCATCGGACTCTTTTATTTTGAATTTTTGCCTGCTTTACGCTTTTCAGCAATTTCGGCTGCCTTTCGAGGCAAGACGATTTCCGTTGTGTAAGCTGTCCCAAAACGCCAGATACCGGCAATAGGGGCAAAGACCACTGCTAGATGGCTATAGAAGAAATCTCCCTTAAAGGCATAAGCTAGCGCTCCAATGATGAAAAATAGAACAACTGCTTGAATCACTGCTAATAAAATTACTCGTTTCATGTGACCTCCTGACTCTATTATAGCATGAGAATCATCAAAAAGCTGACTAAATTATTCAAAACGTGGAGAGAAATACTGTAGACCAGACCTTTTCTGCTAATATAAGCCAAGCCCAAGCTAAAACCAAGACTAGTATAGACTAAAAATTGTTGCACATCACCTGGGAAATGAATCAAGGCAAATAGAAGACTGGATACCAGAAGAAAAATCAGAGTTTGTTTACTATTGTCCTGCTTAGGAAAGAGGTAGCGTGCTAACATCCCTCTAAAGATGAGTTCTTCCGTCAGGGGAGCAAAGACCACCACCATAAAGAAAGCAAATGCAGGCTGTTCCACTGTCAGTTGAGATACGATTTGTTGACTGACCGACGGATCTTCTGGTAAAAAGAACTGGGCTGTAATAGCCACTAGCAAAACCAGAGTAGGCAACCAGATATGACGATTAAAAGCAGTCGTCTGGACGCTAACCTTTTCTGTCTGATACCATCTGTAAATTCCATAAACATAGGCTCCTGACAGGACGATATAAAGTGGTAAGACTCCAAAGATTGAAGCCCCTAGTCCAAGAGCTGACAGCGCCATGCTCTGAACCAGACCATAGATAAAGTAAAAGGATAGAATGGCTAGAAGAAACCAGCCAAGGTTTTTAAGTAATTTCATAAAGGTCTCCTATTTGAAATAACGTTTTACCATAGGTAACTGCATCGCATTGATATAAATATGGATTGCTCCTACAAGCAAGAAGCCCAGTAACTGAATCTCTCCTGTCAAGAAAGAAATGATAAAAAGAAAAATATATAAGATTGGTAAGACATAGTTATTTAATTGGAATAAAATTCGAAAACTCTGTTCCAAATTAGCCTTGCGCTCCCCTTCATCGTAAGAATCGAAATACTCTAAGATATCCTTTGGTGTAGAGAAAAATGCCAAATCAAGCTGACGAACAATCGCAATTGTTTTAAAAAGATATTTTTGGCTGTGTGAATACAGCACTAATCCCAAAAAGGAAAGGGAAAATGTTATACGACTTACATCGAGTACAATTACTTCATTACCTGAGATGACAAGAGCCAATACAATCGCTACTCCTGTAATATTAAAAGTAATGGTTCCAAACTCAAGATTACGATACATTTGCACATAATAGGTTTCATTCAGATCATCATCTATTTCCTCTTGATACAAGGAGTGAAATTTTCTGCTTTTCTTTAAGAAATTGAACGTCAAAACAATGCCAACGAAACCTAATAGTAAACAAATAGCTGATAGCCATGGTGTCAAGATTTTTACATCTAACATAATTCCGTGGAATTCGGCACCAGCCTTCAACATATCTACAAACATGTACAAGAAAACTCCCAAGACAAAAGGAATTAAAAATAACAATCCACGTTTCTTTTTCATATTCAACCTCTTTCTAAACCAATCCAACTAACCACTGACCAAAGGCCTTACCTGATTCATAAATTGCTGTCAAACCTTCTGTTCCAAGTGATACTAAAATCAAACAAACAGCAAACAAGAGAATAGCTTGGTTTCTTGCTTTTTTCGCCCCTTCTCCTAAAGGATCTCTCCCAAGCCAGCCTGCTAGATAAGCATATAGGATGACTGTTAAAATCCCAAACTCTGTTGACGAAAGAAACAACAAAATGGCTACTAAACGGATGATGTTAGTCTTGATATTAAAATAATTTCCTAAACCTGCACAGACACCTGCAAGTTCTTTGTTCTCAGTATCTACTTGAAAACCTGCTAAAAACTCTTTCATATTCATTCTCCTTTTTCACTTGCTAAATTGTTTGCTTTCTTTTCAATCCAGTCAACGACTGGGATAAGAGCAAAGTAGGCCCAGATAAATTGGTCGCTGTAATAGAGATCAAACCATCCTAGATTTGTTCCAATTAGTAGACACACGCTGACTAATAGAGCTATGGCTACTACATAATAGATCACTTTATACTTATTCATCATTTTTCTCCTTTTTCTCTAACCGATTGAAAATGGATAAGAGGACTAAATTAATCCAAAACAAATACTTACTTTCAACAAAATAGAACCAGCCCAGTAATGTTCCAACCATAGCGAAAGCATTCACAATGAGAACAAGAACACTCATATAATAAAACACTTTATACTTGTTCATCACTCGTCCTCCTCCAAGCGAAATACCGATTCGACTGTTTCGTTGAAAATTTGAGATATTTTCAAAGCAATCACAACGGACGGGGTGTATTCGTCCCGTTCTAATAGGCTAATGGTCTGTCTGGAAACCTCTGCTAGCTTGGCTAGTTCGGTTTGATTGAGGCCATCGCGAGCCCGAAGCTCTTTTAGACGATTTTTTAGTTGCATGTTACACACCTACTCTCCGTCAAATTCAACGGCTTGGATATCCTCAATACGTTGCAACTTGAATTTTTCTTTTCCCTTTTTATCAACGCTACGTAGTTTGACCCATTCCTCATCAACATCCACAACTTCCCAGTTATCTGGCTCAATATACACTCCTGTTATAATTGGTTTCTTTCCAATCATTTCTTGCAATAATCTCGACATTTCTGCGTTTCCTTTCTCTTTTCGCTCAAGCTTTTTGATTTTATTCTCTAGTTTCTTGATTTTTTTAGAACCATTGGAATAAAAGAAAATCATAAATAGTATAAATACTACTACCCACATCATAGCTCCTTTCTGCTTCCTATTTCTTAACTTGAATTTATTGTAACACATCTTTTTCTTTTTGACAAGCATATTTGTCAAAAAGTTTATGATTTTTGTCATTTTGCAAAAGAAAAAGGTCAGGAATAAGATCCTGACCAGTTTATCTACTATTAAAAGCCTAATTTTTCAAAGATTTCTGAGAAGTTTTGACTGATAGCATCAAGTGATACTTGTACTTCTTCTCGGGTTTGATTATTCTTGACCGTTACTTGTCCGCTTTCGACCTCACTCTCGCCTAGAGTGATGAGGGTCTTAGCTGCAAAGACATCGGCTGACTTGAACTGAGCTTTAAGTTTACGGTTGAGGTAATCACGCTCTGCTTTGAAACCTTGTTGGCGAAGAGCCTGTACCAATTCCAAGGCCTTAACATTTGCTCCTTCGCCCAAGACTGCGATATAGACATCTAGGGCATTTTCAATAGGGAGAGTCACACCTTGCTTTTCAAGAATGAGAAGCAGACGCTCTACACCAAGTCCAAAACCAAATCCAGCAGTTTCCGGACCACCAAAGTAGGCAACCAAACCATCGTAGCGACCACCCGCACAGACTGTCAGGTCATTGCCCTCAATCTCAGTGATAAACTCGAAAATAGTGTGATTGTAGTAGTCCAGACCACGCACCATATTGGTATCGATGATGTAGTCTACTCCAAGATTTTCCAACATCTGACGCACAGCATCAAAATGAGCTTGGCTTTCTTCATCAAGGAAGTCCAAGATAGACGGTGCATTCTCTACTGCTACCTTGTCTTCTTTTTCCTTAGAGTCCAAGACACGGAGAGGATTTTCCTCCAAACGACGTTGGCTATCCTTAGACAAGGTCTCCTTGAGCGGTGTCAAATAGTCAATCAAGGCTTGGCGGTAAGCCGCACGGCTCTCAGGATTTCCAAGAGTGTTGAGGTGCAATTTGACACCTTGGATGCCGATTTCTTTCAAGAAATGGGCTGCCATCGCGATTGTTTCCACATCGGTAGCTGGATTGCTAGATCCAAAACACTCAACTCCGATCTGGTGGAACTGGCGCAAACGCCCTGCCTGTGGACGCTCGTAACGGAACATAGGGCCCATGTAGTAGAACTTACTTGGCTTTTGCACTTCTGGGGCGAAGAGTTTATTTTCCACATAGGAACGGACAACGGGCGCTGTTCCTTCTGGACGGAGGGTAATATGGCGGTCACCCTTGTCATAGAAATCGTACATTTCCTTGGTTACGATATCGGTCGTATCTCCGACAGAGCGACTGATAACCTCGTAATGCTCAAAAATAGGCGTGCGCACTTCCGCATAGTTATAGCGCTTGAAAATTTCACGGGCAAAGCCCTCAACGTATTGCCATTTGGCAGACTCAGCAGGCAAGATATCCTGCGTTCCTTTTGGTTTTTGTAATTTCATAGGGAATCCTCTTTAAACTTAATAGTCTTATTTTACCATAAATAGAGGGATTAAGACAGTATGAAAAAAATTAGGATTTATACTCAATGAAAATCAAAGAGCAAACTAGGAAACTAGCCGCAGGCTGCTCAAAACACTGTTTTGAGGTTGCAGATAGAACTGACGAAGTCAGCTCAAAACACCGTTTTGAGGTTGCAGATAGAACTGACGAAGTCAGTAACATCTATACGGCAAGGCGACGTTGACGTGGTTTGAAGAGATTTTCGAAGAGTATTAGATATCATTTTTGAGATTAAGACCTGTCAAAAGAATAGCTAGCAAGGAAAGACCAACAAATAGCATCCAAGTCAACTGTATATTCCATACAGCTATAAGTGAAAAACAAGCTGTTCCCACAGGTATGGATAAGGTAAACAATAAACCTAAAAAATTACTGGTACGAGCTAGAACCTCTGGAGCTAGATTTTTCATGAGCATAGCACTAATCTTTGGTTGAACTTTAGCAGATACATACAGAGTTGAAAAGAGAAATAGTAAACCAAGTACGACTTGATTGAATACATTAGCTAGACCAACTAGACTGAGTCCTACGGTCACCCACATCATCAATCTAGGCAAGGACTGCTTCCCAAAATAATCATTACCCGTAAGGCTACTGATGATGATTGCTACTAAAACACAGACTTGATTGATAAATAATGCCTCTGTGTAAGAAAAGTCCAAAAGAGAATGGCTCAAAAAGAAGATGTTATAGATGCTTCCTAAAGCACCACCCAAGGCATTGATAAGCAAGACAGCAAAGAGCATAAAACCAAAGTTTTTCTGTCCACTTTTAAGAAAAACGAGACGTAAATTTCGGTAAATCGTTAGGAACTGGTCTTTGATAGAAAGCTTCTCATTTTTTAGTGATTTACCATCAGCAACTGAAAGTGACAGGCTCAATTTGCTTTTTCCTAAAAAGAGAATCACGGCTGATACGAGGAAAAAACAGGCATTGATTCCCGCAACGAGAGAAAAATTATTGACCGATAGTCCTAAGAGCCAGACTCCGAAAGCTTGACCACCAATAGCTGAAATATAGGTGATGAACTGTGAAAAAGAGTAAGCTTCCATCAAATCCTCTTCAGCTACTTTTTCCTTAACGAGAGGCATGCGCAAACCACCAGCAAAATCACTGATGACATCACTAATGACATTGATTAGACACAGGCTAGAAAAGGCAAAGAGAGTAGCTTGCTGAACAACTAGAGCTGCTAGAAAAAATAAAACTGCCTGAAACAAACCGCTATAGACCATCCATTTGACCTTGTCCCTTGTGCAATCTGCCCGAATCCCTACAAAAACTGTAAAGAGAGTCGGAAGAAGCATGACAATATTGGCCATAGCAACCGCAAAAGAGGCTTGTGGCAAGGTCGATGCATAAACGATAAATACCAGGTTAAAAATTGAAGCACCAAAGGCATTGAAGAAGCGTGACAAGGTCAAGAGTCGATAAGCTTGATTTCTAAACAATAGGTTCATAGGTAATCTCCCTTCTTGTTATAATCCCTATATGAAGTATGGCTATAGTATAGCACTTAGAAATTGAAAGGGAAAACTTTTGAATATATGCAACACACAAAATAAGCAAAAAAACGATAGAACTTCTTTGATAACCTGAGAGAGGTCAACAGTTCTATCGCTTCAAATTTTAAATTTTTTCTTGGTTTGCAGATATTCAACAATCGGTCGTTTTTCGATAGTATTCGGCGGATTTGTTACAGCCAAGTATCTCAAAAATATGGACAGCATCTTCCATCTTTTTCTGACCTTCCTTGACTCTGCCTTGCTTGCTATCAAGAAGACCTTCAGCCCACAAATAGACTATCCTGAAATAGGTCTCATTTTCCTTGTAGAAATGCTCTTTGATGACACGTTTAAAATAAGAGGCATTGGTAAATTCTTCACACTCAATGCTGGCTAAAAAACCATTCAATAGCATGGTGTGAAACAGGTTTCGATTACTAGACATTTCCATTAGAAAATCGGATTTTCGGACCATTTCTCGTACATATCTAGTAAAAAGAGAAACAGATAAGAACGGAGAACTGACTGAGAACAAATTGAGTTCATAGATTCCCCAAATCTCGGTAGAAAACAGATAATCATGAAGGACTTTCCCTTCCTCTGCCGTTAACTCTACCGTTTCATCCATACTCTTCATATAAGACTTGATAATAATGGCATTTAGAATATGTTTCTGTTTGTTTTGAGAATGGGCATGCTTTTGATATTCCTTGCGATACAAGTCTTCAAGAGGTGCTATATTCTTTATATCCAAGACATCCGTAATTTCTTTTCTCAACTCAGAATCTGTATCATACTGAAAACCTCTTGCCAGAAAGAGAATTTCCTCCACACTGGCAGATATATTTTCTAGTGCAAATAGAAACTTTTCCACCGAAAGCTCACTTTGACCTGTTTCAAATCGGGACAACATAGACGGCGAAAATTGTCCCCCAGTCGCCTGTCTCAGCGAAATATTTCTTGACTCTCGTAATTGTCTAAAGACCTTTCCAATCTGCTCCATAGACTTCCCCTTAATTGAGTATTTTCTTCATTTTATCATATTTTTCAGAAAATTCATCAAAAACTTGCCAAATTGTCAGAATTATGAGAAAATAGAGGATATTTATCACGTGGAGGGACTGTAATGAGAGAGGATATCAAAATCAATGACCGTGCTTTGGCCTTACAAGACCAAATTATCGAAAAACTAGAGAAGGTTTTTGATACAGATGTGGAATTGGATGTTTACAATCTAGGGTTGATTTATGAAATCAATCTGGACGAAACGGGTCTCTGTAAGATTGTCATGACTTTCACCGACACTGCCTGCGATTGTGCCGAAAGCCTGCCTATCGAAATCGTAGCAGGTCTGAAACAAATCGAGGGTATCGAAGATGTCAAGGTTGAAGTCACCTGGTCGCCTGCCTGGAAAATCACACGAATCAGTCGCTACGGCCGTATTGCCCTTGGACTGCCACCTCGTTAATACTCTTCAAAAATCTCTTCAAACCACGTCAGCGTCGGCTTGTCGTAGATATATGTTACTGACTTCGTCAGTTCTATCTGCGACCTCAAAACAGTGTTTTGAGCTGACTTCGTCAGTTCTATCTGCAACCTCAAAACAGTGTTTTGAGCAACCTGCGCCTAGCTTTCTAGTTTGCTCTTTGATTTTTATTGAGTATAAGCAGGCAAATTACTTTTGGAGATGAAAAGAAGCAAGCCGAGATTGGCTTGCTTTTTGAGTTTATTTTTTACCTGACTTGTCCATATTCCAGAAGTCTGTCACGGCTCCGCGAGAAGCAGATGATACGATATGGGCGTATTTACCGAGGACACCACGGCTGTAAAGTGGTGGCAAGGTTGTTTCTGCCTTGCGTTTTTCAAGTTCTTCTTCGGATACGGCCATGGAAATTTCTTTGGTATCTTGGTCAACCGTAACGATATCGCCTGTACGAAGGTAGGCAATCGGTCCACCATCCTGAGCTTCAGGAGCGATATGTCCTACAACCAGACCATAAGTACCACCAGAGAAACGACCATCCGTCAAGAGGGCAACCTTGTCTCCCTGACCTTTACCAACGATCATTGATGAAAGTGACAGCATCTCAGGCATACCAGGACCACCCTTAGGTCCAACGAAACGAACAACGACTACATCGCCGTCAACGATTTCATCTGTCAAAACAGCCTGAATGGCATCTTCTTCTGAGTCAAAGACCTTAGCTGGACCAACGTGACGACGCACTTTAACACCTGATACCTTGGCAACCGCACCGTCAGGAGCAAGGTTCCCGTTCAAGATGATAAGCGGACCGTCTGCACGTTTTGGATTTTCAAGTGGCATGATAACTTTTTGACCTGGTGTAAGGTCTGCAAAATCAGCCAAGTTTTCAGCGACTGTCTTACCAGTACATGTGATACGGTCCCCGTGAAGGAAACCATTCGCCAACAAGTACTTCATAACCGCAGGCACACCACCGACTTCGTAGAGATCTTGGAAGACATACTGACCAGATGGTTTCAAGTCAGCCAAGTGAGGCACACGTTCTTGAATCGTATTGAAGTCCTCAAGTGACAAGTCAACATTTGCGGCATGGGCAATGGCAAGCAAGTGAAGAGTGGCATTTGTAGAACCACCGAGAGCCATCGTCACAGTGATGGCATCTTCAAAGGCTTCACGAGTCAAGATATCTGACGGTTTGAGACCAAGCTCCAGCATCTTAACAACAGCTCGTCCTGCTGCTTCGATGTCTTCTTTCTTGTCAGCTGATTCAGCTGGGTGAGATGAAGAGCCTGGCAAACTCATACCGAGAACTTCAATAGCAGTCGCCATGGTATTAGCAGTATACATACCACCACAGCCACCAGGTCCAGGGCAGGCATTACATTCAAGACGCTTCACATCCTCAGCTGTCATATCACCGTGGTTCCATTTTCCGATACCCTCAAAAACAGAAACCAAGTCAATGTCTTTGCCATCAAGATTTCCCGGTGCAATGGTTCCACCATAGGCGAAAATAGCTGGGATATCCATATTGGCAATGGCAATCATAGAACCAGGCATGTTCTTGTCACAGCCACCGATAGCAACAAAAGCATCGACGTTGTGGCCACCCATAGCCGCCTCGATTGAGTCCGCGATGATATCACGAGATGTCAAAGAGAAACGCATACCAGGCGTTCCCATGGCAATCCCATCCGCTACGGTAATAGTCCCAAACTGCACAGGCCAAGCACCTGCAGATTTGACACCTTCTTTGGCTAATTTCCCAAAATCATGCAAGTGAATGTTACATGGTGTATTTTCCGCCCAAGTCGAAATCACTCCCACAATCGGTGTTTCAAAGTCCTTATCTGTCATACCAGTCGCACGAAGCATGGCACGGTTTGGTGATTTAACCATGCTGTCATAAATGCTACTGCGGTGACGTTTATCTAATTCAGTCATTTGTTCCCTCCCATTTCAGTTTTTACTATTATAGCACATTTTAAAGGCAATGAACAGAAGAAAATTCTTGAATTTTCAGAAAATTTCGATTAATTTGGTTGATGACCTTCTAATTTTTTCATCTTTTTTTGTCAAGTAACTTTACTTTACAAAAAAAATGTGTTATCCTAGTATGGTTGATGAAAATCAGTAGATTGAATCGAATATAAATACCTAAAGGAGAAATCAAAATGGCAGTACCTGCACGTCGCACTTCAAAAGCGAAGAAAAACAAACGTCGTACACACTACAAAGTAACAGCTCCATCTGTAAACTTTGACGAAACTACTGGAGATTACTCACGTTCTCACCGTGTATCACTTAAAGGATACTACAAAGGACGTAAAATCGCTAAAGCTGCATCAGCTGAATAATAGAAGGGAGATACCATGCGCGTAAATATTACACTTGAACACAAAGAATCTGGTGAACGCTTGTACCTTACTTCTAAAAACAAACGTAACACTCCAGACCGTCTTCAATTGAAGAAATACTCACCAAAACTTCGCAAACACGTTGTGTTTACAGAAGTGAAGTAAGCATTCAATACGAATCAATACAGAAGAAAAACGCTGTTCAAGCGTTTTTTTCTTTTGGTTAATTATCTTATATTTCAATTCAGACTCTACTTATCCTACAATCTTTTTTTGTAAAGCTGATTTGAATCAGGTAATTTTAGCACGTTACTACACTTTACTGCACTCTACTGCACTCTACTGCACTCTACTGCACTCTACTGCACTCTACTGCACTCTATTGCACTCTATTGCACTCTATTGCACTCTATTGCACTCTACTGCACTCTACTTAAGCAAGGTATAGTATTGATTTCTGTCTTGCTTGCTAGTGCCATGCCATTCAAGTATTCCTTTATTTGCAAGATTCCTTAATAACTTACTAGCAAAATTTCTACTTCGATTAGTTATTTCAGAAGCTAGTGATGTCGTCATTTTTTCACCTGTATTATACATGATGTGTAAAATAGTTTTTTCATCATCGTTTAGATCAATAAATTGATCATATTTTTGTGCAATTTTATCGCTAACTCTTAAATGCCTACTGACAATATTATTTTCTAGAGTTAGCATAACTTTATTGCCCGGTTCAGAATATTTTGGTTCATGTAGAAAGAATGATTCCATTTCTGTATAGATACGTTTCACCCCTTCATTCATTTCCCTAACCCACCCAAATTCTGTCAAAATTCTAGCTATACGAGGATTTCTAGAAAAGCGTTCATGTTTTATATTCTCAACTGTAACAATATTTGGTAATTTGCCTGGACTATGAATTTCCAAACGATTATCAAACATCATAACTCTAATATAATCACCTGATACTGAGTAATTCCTATGGGTCACTGCATTGACAACTCCCTCAAACCAAGCAAATTCAGGATATTCAGGTAGAATTTGGAATTGGCCATTATCATCTAAATATTGAAACTCCCGAAGCTGTGTACGAATAAAATCCCTTACTTTATTAATTAGAATTGGAAGGGCATCTTCAAATGTCACATCTTTAACGACATTGAATGTACTTCCCGTCCCCATATCGACGCCATCAAATCGTAAAAAACGTATCCTTGCTTGAGGGAAGAAACTAGATGGATACTTTCCAAATAATAGAATAGAGGCTTTAGTCAACTGACCATCAACTAATAAGCGCCTAGCTTTCAGTATTTCTTCTGTACTTCTATCTTTGCTCACAAATTTGGTCTTATACTCATTCACAAGTTCTTCATCAATATCATCTAAAGTTGCTCCTGCTACAATTTCATCCTCAAAATGACGCTGACCCTTATCATAACTCAACTGTATACGTTGTTCAAAACCTAATTTAACAGATTCATCACCTTGTCGTAAATAAACATCATCGTTGGGAGCAGTAATCACTCTATCAGTAGATACTTCTACAGAAATAATTAAAATAAAATCTTCTTCATCTTTATAATTTTTAACTTCTAATTTAGTAAATTTTAAACTTAGAGGATTATCTCTTAATGCTCCCTTAAGTTTTTCAAACTCTTCAATTGGATACGCATTCCCGTCCTTAAAACCTGTAATGATATTATTTCTTTTTTCATCCTCAATACCAATGACTAATTGGCCACCTTCTGCATTCGCGAAGGCAATCAAATGTCTTAAGAGTTCCAATGGTTTTTTACGAGCGCTTTTTCTATCCAAATACTGACTTTCTGGCGCAAACTGCCAGTATGATAAACCTTGTTCCATTTACTTACTCCTAAAAATAATTAATTTTATTATATCACAACAACTAGACCATTTTTTGAGTTAAATCAACAAATCAAATTTCTAAGTCCAAAAACTATCCATTCTACTAAAAATTATTTTCTAAAAATCAACGAAATCCAAAAGCACCTCGTACAATTTATACGAGATGTTTTCATTCTTCCCCTACTCTCTAAATCTCTTTCAACTTTTCGAGATAGGCGATTAATTCTGCTTGGGCTTCTGGTGTTGTGCCTACTAGTTGGCTGCGCATGTGTGCGAGTCTGGCTTCTACCTCTACAATCTCTTTATCAATCTCTGCGAGCTGGTCGGCGAGGTCGGTTAGGGGAACAACGGGTTCTTCCTCAAAGGTATCGACATAGCGTGGAATGTTGAGGTTATAGTCATTTTCGACAATCTCTTCAAAGCTGACTAGATGGGCGAACTTCTCGACATTCTCACGTTTTTGATAAGTCTCCAAAATCTTGGCAATATGGTCTTCGGTCATATTGTTTTGATTTTTCCCTTTTTCAAACTCTTTTGAGGCATCGATAAAGAAGACATCCTTATTGGTGCGATTCTTTTTAAGGATAATAATAGTTGTCGGGATAGAGGTGTTGTAGAAGATATTTGCTGGCAAGCCGATAACTGTATCAATAGCGCCTTCTTCTAGCAGGTGTTGACGAATCTTTTGCTCGGCTGCTCCTCGGAAAAGAACTCCGTGAGGAAGAACGATGGCCATGACACCATTATGCTTGAGGTGGTAAAAACCGTGAAGGAGGAAGGCAAAATCTGCTTTAGACTTAGGTGCAAGAACTCCATAACTTGAAAAGCGAGGATCTTGCAGGAAGCCACTATCTGCTGACCACTTCAGCGAATAGGGTGGGTTCATCAAAACCCCATCAAAGTCTGTCGGCTCGGTAGTCGGCCAATCTTCGTCTAGGGTATCGTGGTTGCTGAGGTGATAGTTTTCAATCGCAACCCCATGAAGCATCATATTCATGCGAGCAAGGTTGAAGGTCGAAGTAATCAACTCTTGACCGTAGTAAGAAATCGTCGAAGCTTCCTTACTATAGCGCTTGGCATTGAGCAAGAGGGAACCAGAACCCATGGTCGGGTCGTAAACCGACATGCCCTTTTGATGCTCACGCCCTGCAAAGACAATCTGTGTCATGAGGTGAGAAACTGCTTGAGGTGTATAGAACTCTCCAGCCTTTTTTCCAGAATCACTGGCAAACTGGCCAATCAAGTACTCATAAGCATCACCCAAGATATCACCAGCATGACCAGAGACATTGAGGTCGTTGAGCTGTTTCATGACCTCAGAGATGATCTTGTTTTGCTTTTGTGGCGTGTTGCCTAGCTTTTTCGCATAGAGGTCGATATCTTCGAAGAGATTTTCAAATTTTTCATTGGCCTGCTCGATATCACGGAAACTTTGGGCTAGGGATTCTAGCTGGAAGGTTCCTGCATGGATAGACTGAACCAACTTGGTAAAGGTTAGAGAAGGCTCAATCACATAGCCCAGCTCGTCATTTAAGACCTCAATGAGGTCTTCACGGACATCTGCATCCGCAAAGTTTTCCTCGTAGAGAAGTTGCGCTTGCTGGAAGGACACAAAGGGCTCGTCCAAGTTATCACAGACGGCTTGGAGGATGTTGTCGGATAGGTACTTGTAGAAAATCAAGCCCAAGAGGTAGGACTTGTATTCATTGGCTTCCATCTGGCCACGCAGGATATCTGCCGCATTCCAGAGGGATTGGTAGAGTTCTCTTGATAAATCTGTTTGTGACATAGGGTCTCCTATCAATTTCTACTTTCATTCGTTTGGCGTAGCTTTTTATGGTCTCGGTATCGTATGGAATTGAACACGACCTAAAAGCTGGGTAAAAAGATAAACTGTCTAGTCTTCATCTCAGACTGTCCCAGTTTCCTATTTTTATTAGACTTTTGACGGTCTTTGTATCTTATATAAACATTTTTCTGAGTAGGGTTTGTTTGCTTTCTTTGAGCTGGTTAACTTTTTCCTCTTGCTTGGCAATGGCCTTGTCTAGGTCTTGGAAGAAAGAACCGATGACCTCTTGTTCAGGGAGAGAAGGTAAGGAAGATAGTTCATTCTTCAATAAAGAATAATGACGTTTATACCCTTGGGATTTAGGCAGATATCTTTCTAACATTATAAACAAAAATGGCTGAGTAGTTAAATCTGAGTGTAATATTTTTATACCATCTGTAGCTAATAAAAAAGGAGTCTCAGGTTTAAATAAAGATAATGTATGATCACCAAAAAGAATAACATTACTAAAATTATTAAATGGTTTATTATCTGAAAAACCTACAATAGGAATGTCCCCTTGTTGTATTACAGGATTATTTCCCTCTTCATAATACTCGGTAATATAATTTTTGGAACTAATAGATTGGATTATCTCCCCCAACTTCACTTCCTTCCACTCATCTTCAAATCCTGCGAAACGAAGGGCGGGTTTGGTTTGTCCTTTGGCTGGGAATAAGAGCTTGAGGTAGGTTTTCTTCTGCTCTTTGAGCACCTCTAACTTACGCTGTTGAAGGGTGATAAGGTGGTCGAGATTGCGAAAATATGCTCCAATTTTCTGTTGTTCGCTGTATTTTGGATAATATGCTTCAAATCCCATTACATCAGAAACTGATAAATTTGTTTGCTTTGCTCCATCATCAAATGCTAAGAAATATGGATGCCTATTCATTAAAATGTAAAGAAAATAAGGGAATGTTTCGCCTATTGGAGTTATCCCTGCGATTCGCTGATTTAGCGTGTATTTATCATTTTTTTCGACCCAAAATGTTCTCGCAATAGCACGACCATTTGGAACATCACTCAGCACAAAGGCAATCTCATTTTCAAACAATGCTTCATTTTTCTTATTAGAAAATTTCTTTACTTCACCATCTGTGGAAATGAATTTTGAATTTACTACAATATACTTTCCGTTCTCATCAATGCAGTTTTCGTGAGCCTTTCCGTTACGATATTGAGCTACTTCTCCCAACTTACGCTGTTCCCAAGCTTCAGTATATCTCACAAAGCGATAACTTGGTTTCTTTGTCATATTACTCCTCCAACTATTTCATCTTTATTTGTATCTATAAATTGTAATTGATAAGCTTTACGAGCACCCCATACCTTCAGTGTTTTCTTAATAGTATATTCATTTTTCTTATCGAACTGGTCCACATAAATGCTCACATTCGGTACCTGTTTAAAGATTTCTTTAAAGTACGGAGCATCCACTCCATTCTCATCCCGAATACCAAAACCAATGAAGTAGATTTCTTTGATAGAGCTTAAATTTTTGAAAAAGCATTCGTACTTTCTAAGTTGCTCATTGACTGGCTTTCTAGTCAAATCAACTAAATTATAAAGAAAGTCACGTACCGCAGTTGGATCATTTTGTATAGATTCATCATAAGAATCCATTTCACGATTATGTCCAAATATTAGCTTATTTTCAGAAATGCTTTCATGTATATGACATATTTGTTCAGAATTTATACCGTAGAAATCCTCTAACAACATACTATAATTAAAAGTTAAAAAGTAGGCATTTTTGTTGTGTTCAACAGATTTCTTTCGTTTTAGTTTTTTTAGATTAGAAGGCATATTATCCCATTCAAGAACAAAACATTGGACCCATTCCCTAAATAAGTTTTCAATGTCTGCTCTTAGAAATTTTTCAAGAATCGTTGCCAGCTCCTCAGAATATGTTACTAAATCTTCTGGCACACAAGATGGCGGTATAATTTTCACCTCATTTATCCAACCTAAATCATGCTCAAACTGAGACCAAAAATTTTCTAATCCCATTAACTGCATCATATGTCGATAAATAAATTGATACCGTTCATGTTTATCTAACTGACCATTTCTAATTTTGGATAGAGAATATCCATATATGTCTCTCAACCCATCTTCCTTAGCATATCGATGTTGTTCTTGAATTTCAATATCCTTTTCCCTAAAAAAGTCGCAAATTCCCTTTGATGTTTGCAACGACTCTAACAACTCATCTTTCCCATAAGCCTGCTGATAAACAAACTTCTTGAAATATAGATAATTCGTCTTCAAATCATGCGCCATATCAAAACCATTTCCGATAATAAATAATTTCTCCACTCTATCCCCCCTTTCTATTACTCCATTTTCTTATTTCTACACTTTAAGTTTTCTTTTTTGATTTCTATTCTTCAATTTTCCCTATTTTTTCACTTTAGGGTATCAATGTCTTAATTCTATTGTTCAATTTTGGTCATTTTTGCACTTTAGATATGCAACTATGCTATCCTATTCTTCAATTTTCCCTATTTTGAAACAATAGATAGGCTTATTTTGTGATATAATGTTAAAAAACGTTGAAATGCGAGGATGACTACATATGAACTATAGAGAACTTAAAAAAATCTACTACAGTCATCGTGACCAATATGAGGGAGAGTATCAACTACGCTTACAGGGATACAGCTCCATTAGAACATCTCTTTATCCTCATTTAATGCAACGCGATACTGTCAAAACAAGTCAATACCCTTTATTTGTAACCCTACATCTAGGGATTTCCCAACTGATGGAAACTATCTCACAGCAGTCTCAACGAATTAGTAAAATAGCTGATACCCTCCCTAAGATTGCCCACGATCAGTTTTATAAGGAACAACTCTACCAATCGATTATTTCCACAAATGAAATCGAAGGTATCCATACAACTCGTAAAGAGTTGGTCGATGTGGAGAAACTCCTAGAGGAAGACCCCTATAAGACCGAACAAATCAAACATCTTTCCACCTTGCGAATGTACCAACAAATCCTTAAGGATGAATTTCTCCAAATCCAATCTCTTGAAGATATCAGAGGGATTTATGACCAATTAACACAGGGAGAAATATCGCCAGAGGATGAACTCGATGGAGAGTTTTTTAGACAGAAATCGGTCTTTATCCAAGACGACAAGACTGGCAAAGTCATCTATATCCCACCTCAAAAGGAGGAACAGATTCAGGTCATGCTGACAGAGTGGATTCGTTTTATAAACGACCATTCTATCCCAAACCTTGTCAAGGCTTGTGCTGGACACTATTTTTTTGAAAATATTCATCCCTTCTATGACGGTAACGGTCGGACAGGCCGCTATATCCTTGCCAAGTACTTGTCTAGAAAGCTCGATAAATTCTCGGGTCTGGTTTTGTCCCAACAAATCAATCACCATAAGCAAGACTATTATAAGGCTTTTAGGAATACTGGTGATCATCTCAACCGTGCCGATGCTACCTTCTTCGTTGAAACCTTGTTGACTTTTATCAAGGAAGGACAGGAAAATATTATCCAAACCCTCCTTGAAAAACAAGAGCAACTGCATCGCTATAAAGTTAAGATAGAGCAAACAGAAGGGCTGGAGGAAGTCGAGAAATACATCTTGTTTCTACTCGCTCAGTCCAAGCTCTTTGTCGATGATAAGAGAGATGGCATAGAAGATAGAAGCATCATCCAACTGGCCAATCAGTCCAACCATCATTACTCTAAGAAAAAGGTCAAGGATGCTTTCTTGCATCTTGAAGAGAGAGGAATTTTGACCCTAATTAGTCGAAAACCTTCCCAACATTATCTTTCTGACTATTTTTAATACTCAATGAAAATCAAAGAGCAAACTAGGAAACTAGCCGCAGGTTGCTCAAAACACTGTTTTGAGGTTGCAGATAAGACTGACGAAGTCAGTCACATATATACGGCAAGGCGACGTTGACGTGGTTTGAAGAGATTTTCGAAGAGTATAAACCTATCTCCCCCTCAGCGGTAAGATATCCTCTGAAATCATGCGCATATAGTCCTCTTTGAGGGCTTTTTTGTATTTGAGTTTTGGTAGTGCCTTGTCTCCATGGGCTTCCTTATAGGCCAGGTAGTCCTGAGATTCTGTGATGGCTTTTTCGCCATTTTGCTTGTCGCGTCCGATGCGATAGTTGTCCACTACGAACTGGAGTTCGTCCTCTCCAATCTGCCAATAATCTGCCGTTTCACGAATCTTTTGCTGGGTAGTTAGCTCAATCATCTCATCCAACTTATGGGTTACAGACTGCCCCTGATAGCTCTTGGCATCAGCTTGAACATCCTGCCAGAGTTTGGAGATGATGCTGGATAACTTGGGATTGGATTTGTTCAAATCTTCGATATAGTTATCTACCAGACTCTTTTCCTTTTTACCGATGAGGTTTTCTCGATTTTCGATTAGGGCTTGGATGAGAGAGAGGATATAGTGATAGTTTATCTCGTCGGTGCGGATGGATTCAAGCTCATACTCTATATCTAGGAGAATCCCTTCCTCTTCTTGGTCTTCTTTTCTGCGTCTGCGGAGCTCTTCGATGACATTTTGATATTGGCCGGCAAAGTTCTCGATGTCTTCTAGGCTGAGACCAATCTCTCTAAGAATGACTTTCTCATCATAGTCAGAATAGACTTGTATAGAGGATAGGAGCTTGTCAAATTCTTGGAAGGCCTTGGCAAAGCGTTTTAATTCTGCATCTGTCGCTGTATCCAAATCCGGCACCTGCTCTGGACTTGGAGCGATGGCTAGTAGTTGATGAACCTTCTCGAGAAACTTGGCCTTCTCCTCCTGCCATTCTGGGGCTAAGACACTGGTTTCACCACCATTTGAGTAGAGGCTCAGAGCTTCATCCACTTTTTCTTTAAAGCGGTCAGGCGTTTGGAAGGTAACGATTTGGCCGAATTTCTTGCCTTCATCAAAGAGGCGATTGGTTCGTGAAAAGCCCTGAATGATATGCTGGGGTTTCATGGGCTGACGATCCATGAACAGGGTCGATAGGCAAGGGGCATCAAAGCCCGTCAACAAGCGGTCCACCACGATAACCAGGTCCAACTGTTCCTCGCGGAAGGCAAAGCGTTCTTTCTTACGGGCCAAACGGTCGTTGAGGTCACTATTGTAGGAAGCAATGGTCGCTAGACTAAAGTGAGTGCCAAACATGGCATTGTAGTCTTCTAAACTCTCCTCCATGTAGGCTTGGTTGACATAGGAATCTACGTCATTTTCTGTCACAGAGTAAGTAATAGCAACTTTAGGAAAGTCTGGCAAGACCTTTTTAACATTTTCCGAAATGCTTAAAGACTTCTCTCCATTTTTGACTTGCTTGATCAGATTATAATAGGCCTGCGCACGGGCAATGCTTTTAACGGTCAAAATGGCTTCATAGGTTTTTCCTACTCCATTTTGGAAACCGAGTTTGCGTCTTGAGCGATTGAGAATAGCGTCTAAAACGGCAAGCATGTGACCTTCGTCATCATAACGCTCCTCGTCAATCTCATCTTCTGCCCAACCAGGCATGGTTGTCTGATACTCCACATTAAAGCCAAGAACCGCCTTGTCATGGATGGCTTCTTTGACGGTATATTGGTGGAGGCAGTCACCGTACTGCTCTTCGGTCGTCTGAGCAAGGTCTCCTTTTTGTTCACGTTTATTTTCTGTAAAGATAGGAGTCCCTGTAAACCCATACCAGAGAGAATTTGTAAAGAAGTGCTCTAGGTGGCGCTGGCGTTCAGGAGTCACTGCGCGATGGCATTCATCGACGACAAAGGCTAGTTTGAGTTGTTTGATACGATTGTAGACCTTTTGGTGACGCCCTTCATCAAACTGACGAATCATAGCATTGATTTTCTGGATGGTCGTCACAACGACACGGCGGTCATCAGAAGCCAGATTTTTAACCAATTTCTGTGTATCATCGGTTTCGTCGATATCAATCATATCGTTCTCTGCGTAAGACTGAAAAGAACTGGTCGTCTGCTGGTCAAGGTCTGTCCTATCAATCACAAAGATTGTCTTTTCGATAGATGGAATCTGGAGCAGATTGCGCGAAACCTTATAGGATGTCAAGGTCTTTCCTGAACCAGTCGTATGCCAGATATAACCCGACTGGCGCTTGCGACTGGCTTCACGGATAGCCTCAATGGCATGTACCTGATAGGGGCGTAATAAAATCAAGGCCTTCTTGTCATCATCAATGACAGAATACTGCATGACCATCTCGTGGGCTCTCGGTATCGACAAGACAGACTCTGCAAAGTCAAATAGCTGGGGTTGGGGGCTATTTTCACTATCCACCCACTTGGTCAAGAAGCGTTCATTTAGCTTGTTGGCTTTGGCAGCTGCGATGTAGCGAGTATCTGTAACGTTTGAGACGACAAACATCTGAAGACTTGAAAAAATACCTCTGAACTGTCCTTCTTGGTCGTATTTCTTAATCTGACGGAAGGCATCCATATAAGGATGAGAACGGCTTTTCAGTTCGATTTGAATCATAGGCAGACCATTGATCAGCAGAGTCACATCCCCACGGCGCTGGCGAATACCTTCTCCGCCTGTGATAACTTGGTTGACAACCTCATAGCTGGATTTGCCACCAGCGACATTGTTTCTCCACAAGACTTCCAAGCGAATGGTGCCTAGACTGGCATCTTCACGTTGAACCTGCACCTTGGCAATGCCATTTTCCCCTGCTATCCACTTGGCTGCTTCATAGAAGTTGACAAAATTGAGCTGATTTTTGATTTGATTTTTCTCTGAATTTGTAAGGGGATGGTCTTGCAAAATGCGGACATTATTGGCTTCCAGCTTGGCAAAAAAGTTTCCCCATAGGAGATCTTCTGTATTTAACTCAGGTCGATACACCCATTGACTTTCTCCTTTTGTCAGCTGGTTGATTAAATCTCGCTCGATAGCCAATTCCTGTTTGGTTTTGGCTTTACCTGCTACAGGGATAGCAGTCTCATCTTTGGGAGAGAGTCTCTGGCTGATATGGAAATCCTGCAAGGCTGCTTGATTGAGATGTTGCAATTTTTTGAGAAGATCTTGCTCCATCCCTTTTATGGCTTGATAGGCTACCGTCAGGTCTTTATCTGCATCTAGGTAGTGATGCGGATTCTTCTTTATTTGGATATAGCCCTGCACTAAATCTTCTAAACGTCTTAGCTGAATAGCAAGCTGGTTCTGGAGTTCCTGAGAATTACTTCCAGAGGCTTCTTTCTGGTTGATAGCTTCTAGGTATTCTACGATGGCAGCATAACTAGCCTGCAACTCAGGCGCTGAAACGAGGAGTTCTTGTTCTAATTCTTTTGATAAAGTGTAAGCCATGTTCATACCCCATTTCTATAACGCAAAAAGCCTACCAAAAACATTGGTAGGTTTTGAAAATGGGTATGAAAACGCAAGTTTATATATATATATGCAAGCTAGTTATTTGCTTAAATCTGAAAACCATGGGGACTCTTCCTTTTCATTCATCCAAGGCGTTGCGGCATCGAAAAAACAGCGCCTTTACTTCCTTCTATTGTATCATAAAAGACTCCTTGGGAAAAGATTTCCCATGGTTTTATCTCTATTTCAGAGTAAACTTGCTTGCAGGCCACTGACAATGGTTGGCGAAGAACTCCTAGACAAGCAAAATCCCCTGCAAATCTACATTGCAGGGGACTTGTGTGTTATTCTTGTACTTCTTTCTGGGCAGCCTTTCCTTGGTCTAGAAGGGCTTGAACGATTTTCTCATCGCGTAGTTTGACAGAATCGTTGATCATTTCTGCGGACTTGACGATTGTTGTTTCTAGTTGGGCACGTTTCTGGCGTCCCAACTCAATAGCTGCGACGATACCTTGGTTTTGTGCAACCAGACTTTCAGCCAGTTTGGTAACCGATTCGACAGCGACTGTCGGACTTTGGGCAATTCGTTCCATCTGCGGAATCACTTCCTTGCTGGTTTCAGCTAGCATCTGAAGGGCAGCATTGTTGGCATTGACAATGGCATCTGCCACGACACCTGATTTCATGGATTGTTGCAAAATACCAAGTTGGGCAATAGAAAGCTTCATTGTTGGAATCGTATTACGACGAAGCATGCCCAATTTTTGACGCATATCAGATGACACCTTCACAAGATTACGCATCTGAGGTGTTGTTGCCCAGGCAACATAGAGACGGCTGACATACTCAGTATGTTGTTGTTCAAGGGTATTGACCACTTCAGCCATGCGGGCCAATTCTTGTGACTTGGTTTGGTATTCTACCGTACTTGTATCGAGTTGGTCAGCTTGAGCTTTCAGTTCTGCAGCGCGCTTGCCAGCTTCTGTCTGGCTGGCTTCGATAAAGGAAATCACTCCCACTAGATTTTCAATGGATTTTGTATTGTCCTCAATCAACATCTCAGCAGAGACGATATTTCGAGCTAGCACATCTTCTTGCTTGACCACTGCGGCAGCCATGCCATCGAGCTTTTGCTCCACTGTTTTTGAGTCAAAGTAAAATTCTTGTAGGGTATTTTTGCTCTTGTTAAACAATCGTTGCAAAAAGTTTGGCTTCTCTTCTAACTCAGCAATTTCAGCGTTCTTGTATTTAACTACAAAGCCTTGCAACTCACGGTTGGTATTCTTGAGTAGATCATCCACTTGGGGAATCTGCAGTTTCTTTTGTTCTGACAAGATACGATTGACTGTATTGTTCACACCTTCTACAGCAGATTGGCCAAAATCTAAGAGAGAATTTTGATTGGTAACAAACTGGTCTACTAACTGAGGCACGTGCGCCTTGATTCCTTCTTGCTGCTCAGGGCTCAACTTTTCAAGGAAGGTCAAGGTCTTGTCTGAGCCAGTATTGGTCTCGATGATTTGGGTTGTTTTATCCACCTTAGCTACCGTATTATTGGCAATCTGGTCAATATCGAAATTAAATTCTGTCATGGTTACTCCTTTGTTTCTAACCTATTCTTTACGATCTTTTTCTAGGATACGCAAACTAATATCAAAATCACGCATATCTGTTTCATTGAGTTCTCTTAACACTTGGTCCAGCTCAAGGTCAAATTGTTCGATGGCTGCTTTAGCTTGTTGCAAACGTTCTTCTGCCCGATTATAGTTCTTCGGATTGGCCTTAATCTTTAAATAGCCTTCTAAAATCGTTTTGAATTTCTCCATCTTCAAACTATGAATGGCCGTCAATTCTTCCTTATCCCCCTCAGCCGAGGTAGCAATCTTGTCTAAAATGGCCTGATGATCAATGGCAATATTAGCCAAGGTCTGGGACAATTCTGGAGCTAATTCCTCTGGCTCCGCATTTTCAAGATCTACCTGACTTTTTCTATCCAAACGTTCTAGCTGAACATCGATATTTGCCCGCACTGTACGAACCTTTTTGTCAATACGGTTGTAAACATCATCATCGATATAGGACTTGAGACGATCCGCCTCCTGATGGATTTCCCTCAGTTCGATCAATACTTGATTAGCCAAACTCTTATAGGAATCTGAGCCTTTCTCTACCAAGACTCCCTCTAACTGCTGAATATCCTTGTCCGCCTGATGAATCCGAGCTTTTAAAAGCTCAATCCGATCGTCAAGCGAACGATCCTGCAAAAGAGGATAGCGCCAACGCTTATAGAGACGATAACCACCATAGCCTAGCAGGACACAAGCCGCAAGCGGAAGAGCATATTGAACTAAGAGTCCCAATAAGAACAAGAAGCCCCAAAAATAGAGACAACCTTTCCAAAAACCATTACTCGATTTCATAAACATTCCTTATTTTCAATTTATAAGTCTATTTTAGCACAAAAGAGCAAAATGAGGGCGTAAATCCCCTAGAAAAGAGTTGATTTCTTTGCTGTAGAATGGAGGCTAGTAGCGCGTGGACTAATTTCAATGTAATGGACTCAAACCACAAACACACTCTGAGGAAATATAAAAACAAAGGCTTGAAATATCGGAACTTGTATGTTAGAATGGATTTATAGTGATGATAATTGTCTAACAAGGCAACAAAAAGCCCCAACGTTCCAGCGTTGAGGTTTTTTTGGCTTATCGCCCCTTAAAGGTTATTTCTTGCGTGAGTTAAGTCATTTCTCAAACAAGGTTGTCAAAATATTGACTACTAAGGGTGCTAGAAAAATTGTGATGATAATTTCCAACATCGGCAACACCTCCCTTCCTTAAATTGAGGGGAGCAAAATATTATATCATACCAGATTTATATCATCAACATCGCGTCATTTACCAAACAAAAACGCCTTCATGAGACGCTATTTTTTCTTGAACAAGCGGATGTAGTCCTGTCTGCTATGAATAATATCTGATATAAAGACAGCTTTTCTATCCTCTAAAATATGATAGAAAGCTAGGTAATCTCCTAAAATAATGCATCGAGTTTTGTATGGTGGATATATAATACATCCTACTCTTTCGTCAGCATTAAATCCTGCTTCTGGGAAGACTTCAAGACGCTCCAATCCGTAAAGAATACTTTTAACTGTGTTTGCTCCTGCCTGTTCTGAAAAGTAGTTAGCTGAGATATAATCTTTAATACCTCTTAGCTGTTCTTGTACCGTTTCGGAGATAATAAGGCTATATGCCTTCTCGTTAAATTCCAAGGTTAGCCCTCACTTCATCAAGGCTGTAAGTTCTTCCATGTTCTAAATCCTCAAAGCTACGGGCAATTTCAGCACGCAACCCTGATAGAAGTTCTTCTCTTTCTTTGTCTACTTGAGTTTCAAATGGCAAGGCTTTATTTTCTACAATATGTTCTAAAAACAAGTTAAAACTGGCTGTCATATCAAGATTTTGCGCTGTGATAATAGCTTTAGCCTTCTCTAACAAGTCTTTGTTAGTCTTAAAGTTTACCTGTGTGTTTTTTTCTAAAACATTCATGGTAGCACCTCCTTTAGACTATTATATCACTTTGAACTATATCGGTCTAGTTACGTATAGACGATTATAGCTGGATACTAAGAGAAATCAAAAAGCACTAAGGGAAAACGCCCCAAAGTGCTTAATATCAAGGCTTCAAAGCCTGTCTTGTTTAATAAAATATTACAACATCTTGTTGTAGAATTCAACGACAAGTGCTTCGTTGATTTCTGGGTTGATTTCGTCGCGTTCTGGCAAGCGAGTCAATGAACCTTCCAATTTTTCAGCGTCGAATGATACGAATGCTGGACGTCCAAGAGTAGCTTCTACTGCTTCAAGGATAGCTGGAACTTTCAATGATTTTTCACGAACTGAAATCACTTGACCTGGAGTTACGCGGTATGATGGGATATCAACGCGTTTTCCGTCAACAAGGATGTGACCGTGGTTTACGAATTGACGAGCTTGACGACGAGTAGTCGCAAGACCAAGACGGTAAACAACGTTATCCAAACGACGTTCCAAAAGAAGCATGAAGTTGAAACCTAGGATTCCGCCTTTGATTTTTGTAGCTTGTACGAACAAGTTACGGAATTGTTTTTCACCTACACCGTAAGTGAAACGAAGTTTTTGTTTTTCAGCCAATTGCAAACCGTATTCTGACAATTTAGAACGGTTGTTTGGTCCGTGTTGTCCTGGTACGTAGTTACGACGTGCCAATTCTTTACCTGTACCTGTAAGTGAAAGGCCAAGGCGACGAGCTTGTTTCCAAGATGGTCCTGTATAACGTGACATATGAATGTCCTCCTGATATAAATAATATTTCGGTGGAAATAGTCACTTAGAAAGCCCTGATTCGTGCAGATGCCCTTCGCCTAAACAGCCAAGGTTACTTGTCATAAGACACCTGTTGACGAGCTTCATGCTTTCCTGCTGATATTTCACACAAAATCTATTCTACCATGAATAGCTGGATTTGTAAAGGGGTTTTAGGCTTTATTTTCACTACCAGAGAGGTTGAGAACGAGGGTAAAGGTACTTCCTAGACCGTACTGGCTGCTGACTGTGATTTCCCCACCCAATTGATGGGCCAATTCACGCGCAATCGCAAGTCCTAATCCATGACCACCTGTCTTCATGTTACGCGAAGTTTCGACACGATAAAGGCGTTTGAAAATATTCTCCAAATCCTCTGGGGCAATTCCCTGCCCCTCATCGGTCACACTGATTGAAAGCTGGTTCTTCTCCAGTTTAGCTACCACCTCCAGCTTGGTTCCTGGAGCAGAGTATTTAAAAGCGTTATTGACCAGATTCACCAAGATACGAGAAAGTTTGGCATAATCTCCTTCAATCCGGGCAGACTCTGGGATCACCTGCAAGTGGACATCTCTTCTCTCCTGCTCAATCAAAAACTGAAACTCACTCATACACTCAATCAAGAGCTGATCCAGAAAAATGCTGTCTTTACTAGTCGTCTCCGCCTGATTTCTGGCTGTGTTTAGGGTCAAAAAATTCAACTCCTCAACCAGTTTATTGAGCCTTTCCGTCTGGCGTCCAATGGTTGCTAGATAATGAGCTTGCTCCGACTCCTTGATAACCCCGTCCAAAATCCCTTCTACCGTCGCTTGGATCGAAGTGATAGGAGTCTTGATATCATGCGACAGCTGAGCAATCATCAAGCCTTTTTCTCGTTCGCTTTCTTCCAAGGAATCAAAGCTTGCCTGCAAATCATGGGACATCTCATTAAAAGTTTGCCCTAATTGCTGAAATTCTACAGGCCCTTGAACCTCCAAATTTGAGGGGAAATCCTTGTCCGCTACCCGCTTGGCATGTTCCTTGAGTTTGCCCAACGACGTAAAGACCGGCGATAGGAGAAAGAGACTAATCCCAGCACCGACAAGGCTGGCAACAATGGTCATCCCAAGCAAAAAGTAAATCTCTCCTTTCTCAATCAGCATTTTTTGAACAGCCCAAAAAACAACCAAAATGGTTAAGAGGGTTGAAATAATATATCCAACCAAAATATAACTTTTTAGTTTCATGTTTGTCCTCTCGGTTTCTCTATCTTATATCCCAAGCCCCAAACTGTCTTAATAGTGGGCGTTTGGTCACTACTATATTTTGCCAACTCCTGTCGAAGAGCATGGATATGCACATTCAAGGTATTGGTATCATCCACATAGTCTTCTTGCCAGACCTTTTCATAGAGGTCTGTCTTGGAGAAAACTCGCTCTGGATTGCTAGCTAAAATCCACAGCAATTCAAATGATTTAACAGTCAAATCCAGCATTTCTTCTCCTATTTGAACTTCATGACTACTATGATTCATTTTCAGATTGCCAAGGGAAATCAGCTCTGTTTCGCCCCCACGATGAAGGCGGCGCAAAATATTGTGGACCCGCAAAACCAGCTCACGAGGGCTAAAGGGCTTAGCAATAAAATCATCTGCTCCCAAGCTCAGGCCGTAAATCTTGTCCTGTTCACTGGTCTTAGCAGTAATAAATAGGAAAGGTTGCTCTGGTGATAAGTATTGAACCTCACTGATTAAATCATAACCATCCATCCGAGGCATCATGACATCTGTGATAATCAAATCAATCGGTTTTTTCTTGAACAGCTCTAGCGCTTCCAGTCCGTCATGGGCTACCAAGACCTGATAACCTGCCTGAATTAAGTATCTCTGATGAATATCTGTGATTTCTACCTCGTCATCGACGAGTAAAATTGTCTTTCCCATCTGTCTCTCCTTTGATAAAAACAGTGCTATACTGCTTTAAGTATAACACTATTTTTATTGTTTTACGATGATTTTAATCTGCTATTGAAAGAAAGTCCTGATTGCTGATTGAGTTGGTAAACTAGCCTTAGTCAGCTCACTATCCATCATTTATTTCCTTAGCTGATTAGTTTTCTTCTTTTTTGTTTTTCAAACCTAGACCACCGAGTAAACCTGCAAGCGCAAGCCCAAGGAAACCAATACTTGCCATTGATGTTTGAGCTTCACCAGTATTTGGTAGCATAGCTTTATCATCTGACATCATCGTATCAGACATCTTGTTAGCAGAAGCAGTCCTGTTTTCACCTGCCATCGTATTGGTAGAGCTTGTCATGGTGTCAGCAGGCATGCTATCTGTAGTACCTGGAGCTGGAGTCTCAGTCTTCATGCCTGATTTTTCCATTTGGTCATTTGCTGGCATTGCTTTATCAGTCTCTTTGGCTGGTGCCATCATGTTCTTATGGTCAGCAGCTGTAGCATGACTGTGATTCATCGGAGTCACACTAGAACCAGAGTTAGAAGGTGAAAATGAACCATTTGCTGTGTCTGAAACGTTTATGTTAATAGTAACTTGTTTAGTTGCTACGACATTTGTCAAATCTGCTTTACCGTCTTTGTTGCCATAGACTTTGACTGTAGCGCTGTAAGTTTGAGTACCGTTTGCTCGGAACTGGTCAATGAGTTCTTGTTTTTCTTTGCCAGCTACGTTTCCGTCCAAGGCTACTTGATAGAAGTATTGACCTTTGGTCTTCACGTTTTCACCTAGTGGAGATAGGGCTGGGTTTTTAGCGTCGCCATTATCTGACCATGGAGCCTTGTCAGATGCTTTCAGCAAGAGACGAGTTAACATACCATCACCTGCGAAGAGTTCGTATGGAATCACATGGTTGACACCGGCTGTGAATGGACCTTCGCCCTTAGCTTTTTCTAGGTAGGCTGCTGGAACATCGATACTGTCTTTAACGTTATCTTTAACAGCTTTTTCGACAGTTTCTTTAGCAACTAATCCATTGATGTTGATGTCTACATTTTTAGTAGCAACTAGATTAGTCAAGTCAGCTTTACCGTCTTTATTTCCGTAAACTTTAACAGTAGCTTTATAAGTTTGAGTACCATTAGTACGAAGCTGATCGATTAAAGCTTGACCTTGTTTACCAACAGTATTGCCATTTAAGTCTACTTCATAGAAATATTGACCTTTGGTCTTCACGTTTTCTCCTAATGGAGATAGAGCTGGGTTTTTAGCGTCACCGTTGTCTGACCATGGAGCCTTGTCAGATGCCTTGAGCAAGAGACGAGTCAACATACCATCACCTGCGAAGAGTTCGTATGGAATCACATGGTTGACACCGGCTGTGAATGGACCTTCGCCCTTGGCTTGTTCTAGGTAGGCTGCTGGAACATCGATACTATCTTTAACGTTGTTTTCAACTGCAGAGTTAACATCGCTTCTTGTTACAAGACCGTTCAAGGTAATATTGACATTACGTGTCTTGACAACCTTAGTCAAATCAGGTTTATCTCCGTCTGCTTCATAGACAGTCAGGGTAGCTTCATAGGTATTTGTACCATTCGTACGAAGTGTATCTAATAGATCTTGATCCTGCTTACCTGTGGTATTACCATTCAAAGATACTTGATAGTAATACTTACCATCAGGTAAATTTTTCACTGGTGGAATTTTCTCGTTTTGAGCGACACCGTTATCTGACCATGGTGCCTTGTCGGATGCCTTGAGCAAGAGACGAGTCAACATACCATCGCCTGCGAAAAGTTCGTATTTAAGCGGTTTGTTTACACCAGCCAAGAACGGACCGGGAACTTTGGCTTGTTCTAGGTAGCCCGCTGGGACATCGATACTGTCTTTAACATCCTCATCGACAGCTTTTTCAATATCTGCTGGAGTTGCTTGTGTCCCTGCCACATCAGCTGTATCTACAGCTTCTTTTAAGACATCTGTTAGCTCTGGATTTTCTTGAGCTTCTTCACCTTTTTCAAAAAGTGTATCCAGACGGGAAGGGCTTGTTTCCTCGCTCACTTCAGTTCCTTCTGTAGGTGTAGAAAGTGAATTCGTATTTCCAGCAACGGCCTCAGGTTTCGCTTGAGTGAGAACGGTGTCTCCCTGAGTTTCTGCTAAGTCACCCTCTTTCGTTACCGATTCCCCTTCAGGTAATACTTGAGCAGGGGTTGGATTGAGCCCATCGGCACGTACAGAACTTGGTTGACCAACTAGGACAAAGAAGCCACTAGCCACAACAACTGAGGCAACACCGACACTAAGACGGCGAATAGACCAACGAGTATATCTTTGATTTGGATTGAATTTCATAGGATTCTCCTTAGAGTTTTTCTTTATTTGATGACTCTAGTATAATCTCCTAAAATTAAAAAGGACTAAGAAAAAGTTAAAATTTTTCTTAAATCCCTCTTATAAAATACTTATATCAATTAAATCCATAAACAGATTTGGTGATTTGATAGACGACATTGGACAGTTTGCGAGCTGGCAAGACGGAATGTTTGGTCAAACGGCTGAGCATGGTCTTACGGATAGCCTGAAAGACCTCTGGATTTTCCTGTTGAATGTAGGTCCACAGCTCCCGTTTTTTGGCCAGATGCTCCGCTGTGCCTGCTCGATTGAGCAAGGCACTGGAAATAACCGTCGTGATTTCAATGTGATTCAGCAGATATTCTCGCATTTTAGGGTGGCTTACTTTAGATAAATCAAGCTGGTCTACCAAGAGTCGATTAACCTTGAGCTGCTGGTCAATACGCTTAATCATCACCTGCTCATTGACAGACTGGTCCTCACGCCCAATCAAATAACGATAGAAATCGACAGGCAGATAGTACATGGTCTTGACCTTCTGAAGGGGGGTAAAGACAAAAAGATTATCGACATAAAAGGTATGCTCAGGCAGTTGGAACTGACTCGCTCGCAACAAATCTGTCCGATAAATCAGCGAGTGCATCATGATATACTGACCTTTTGAGAAATTTCCGACCTGGTCCCAGCCAAAAATCTGCTGAACAGGCAAGACGGACTCGTAACTCATACTCTTCTTACGAGACTGACCTTCCTTTTCATAGACAAAATTGGTCACAAAGGCATCAACTTCCTGCCCCTCACTCTCTAGTTCCTGCAAGGTTTCAAGAATTTTTAAATAGGCACGAGGATCTACCCAGTCATCACTATCAACTACTTTAAAATAGCGCCCAGAAGCCTCTGCCAAGCCACGATTGACGGCACCGCCATGGCCCTTATTTTCCTGATAAATAACTCTAACGATGTTAGGATACTTGTCGGCTAAACGCTCAGCGATTTCCTGAGTCTGGTCCTGAGATCCGTCATTGATAATCAAAATCTCAACTTGCTCACCACCAATCACTAGCGACTCCACGCAGTAATGAAGATAGGCTGCGGCATTATAGCTAGGAATGGCGATAGACAATAACTTCATAATCTACTCCTTTAGGGGACTGATTTTTTCTTATACTCTTCGAAAATCTCTTCAAACCGCGTCAACCCTATCTGCAACCTCAAAGCAACCTGCGGCTAGTTTCCTAGTTTGCTCTTTGATTTT
The DNA here is from genome assembly GCF_038148955.1 of Streptococcus pseudopneumoniae. GTDB lineage: Bacteria > Bacillota > Bacilli > Lactobacillales > Streptococcaceae > Streptococcus > Streptococcus pseudopneumoniae_T. The sequence goes on along the minus strand of NZ_JBBJZY010000002.1, from coordinate 53,432 downwards.
CATTGAGTATTACTCTCTCTTGTCACTTCTTTCTATTCTACCATAAAGTCCAGTTTTTGAAGGACTTTTACTAGAAGACAAGGGGGGCTGTCTCTCTTTGCCATCTTGGGCATCAAAAAAGAGGGAAGCTCCCTCTTTTACGAATTTAATGCTGCTAGGGTATCCAAATACTGGTTGTTGATGACCGCCAAAATATAGGTATCTGCCTTCAAGAGGTCATCTGGACCAAATTCAACATCCAATGGGGAATTTTCCTGCTCTCGGAAGCCCAAAATATTCAGATTGTATTTGCCACGGAGGTCTAATTCACTCAGACTTTGACCTGCCCAAGACTGAGGAATCTTCATCTCCACGATAGAGACATTTTTATCCAACTGAAAAACATCAACACTATTATGGAAAAGAATGGTCTGTGCTAGGGACTGCCCCATTTCATACTCTGGCGAGATAACCGAGTCAGCTCCAATCTTTTCCAGCACTTTCTTAGCAGTCTGACTTTTGACCTTAGCAATAACAGTCGGTACCCCCAAACTCTTACAGTGCATAACCGCAAGCACACTCGACTCCAGATTTTCACCTGTCGCGACTACAACGGTATCGCAGGTATCAATCCCTGCTGATCTCAATAATTCTTCATCTGTGATGTCACCAATCACTCCACGCGCCAAAACTGGCTCAAACTGATTGATGCGCTCTGCGTGGTCATCAATAGCGATAATATTCATATCCTGCTTGGCTAGGGCAGCTAGGACACTGCTCCCAAAAATTCCCAAGCCTAAAATTCCAATCGTACGATCTGACATGCTCTTTCCTTTCTTAACCAATACTAATATCTGCTTTCATATAGTGAATCATATCTTTCTTTTCTGGATGGTAATCTGCTAGACTGACCAGCAGGGTCAAGGGACCAATTCGTCCGATAAACATGAGAACCATAATCACACTTAGAGCTAATTTCCCTAAATCTGGAGTTAAATTTGCCGTCACTCCGACTGTCCCAAGAGCAGAAATGGTTTCAAATATGAGGTGGATAAAGGGAGGATTTCCCTTGGCTGTGATCCCTAGTAAAATCAAGCCCAGCAAGAAGGTCATCAAAAAGATAATAAAGACACTAAAGGATTTTTGAACCGTTCGTGGCGCAATCGTCCGTCTCGCTACATTGGCATGAGGTAAGCCTAGAAGCTCACTTCGTGCAAAGACCAAGAGGACAAAAAATGTGGTAATCTTGAGCCCCCCAGCTGTTCCTCCTGGAGCCCCACCTAGAAACATCTGCAAGATATAAATCAATAAGGTAACAGGACGAGCCATGCTGTAATCAATTGTCCCAAAACCAGCCGTTCTCATGCTGACAGTTTGGAAAAAGCTGACCAAGACCTTATCTGCAACAGGGAGATTGCCAATCGTCCCTGCATTGTTCCATTCAAGAGCGAGACTGCTCACCGTCCCAAAAGCTAGTAGCCCCACCGTCAGTAATAAAACCAGTTTGGTGTGAAAATGCAGGCGCCCTTTTTTCTTTTTCCCTATATGCGTAGCAAGGTCAAACCAGACCATAAATCCAAGACCACCTGTGATAATCAAGCCTGCGATGACCAGATTGACCAAGGGATCAGTCTGAAAAGCAATCAAGCTCGTACTTCCAAAATTATCAAAACCTGCATTACAGAAGGCGGATATAGCTAGAAAAATAGCACTAAAGAGACCGCGCCCCCAGCCAAGTTGAGGAACAAAACGAAAACTGAGGAATAGAGCTCCCAAACCCTCAACCAAAAAAGTCGTGAGAAAAATAGAATAGACAAACTTTCTCAAAGATCGAGTCTCTCCATAACTAAAACTATCCTGAATAGTTGTACGGCTACGAAGACTAAGCTTTTGCTTGCTCTGGATATAGAAAACCCCAATAAAGGTCATGAGCCCCAGACCACCAATCTGAATCAAGAACATACAAATGAGCTGACCCCAAATATTGTAGGTATCAGCGACAGGCTGGGTAAAAAGACCTGTCACACAGACCATGGATACAGTTGTAAAGAGATGATCAAAATAAGTCGCTCGTGAGCTTTCAACTTGGACAAAAGGCAAACTCAAAAGGAGAGAACCTAGTAAAATGACCAAGGCAAAACTCAAAAAAATACGACGGGCTGGCGATAAACGAGATAAGCCTAGCTCTATTTTTTCCTTAGATAATTTAAATAACATACATCCATTGTACCATAAAAAGTAGGAGAGGAGTTAGATCTGAAAGGCTATTTCAAGGCAGAGTTCTAGCGCCTTATCAAAAGCTTGCGAGCCCCAGTCACGACTATCGTACTGGTCCAAGTCAGCTAGGGAATCTGCTGTGAACAACAATTCACCCCAGAGAACCCCACGCAATTGAGCTACTGCCGCAAGCGCAGCACACTCCATCTCTACAACAGCACAGCCTTCTTCCTTACGATAAGCCACCTTTTCAGCCGTTTCTCGGTAAAAACCGTCTGTCGTCCAGGTCATGACTTCTTCATAAGGAATCTCTCTGGCTTCCAAAACTTGCTCAATAGCAGCAATAGCCTCTGGCTGCATTTCCATATAACGAGAAGGTGCCACATAGTGGTAACTGGCTCCTTCATCTCGCAGAGCGCGAACAGGGACTAGAAAGGCATTTTCCTCTATATCGGCTAGCACACCACAGGTACCTGTGGAAATAATCTGCTCCACACCATAGCCAATCAACCAATCCATAAACTGGGCTGCTGGAGCTGAACCAACAGGAGCCTGAGCCAGACAAATCTCCTCGCCTTTGTAGTTCACGACATAGACTGGATAGGTCTTGGTGGCAGAAATGAATTCGCCGACACAGTCCGCCCCTACTTCCCTCGCATAGCGGTCAATCTCCTCACCTAAAAATGCATAGACACATTTCTTGGGCAAGTGCAAGTCCAGCCCTTCGTGATCAGGCATGATGACTGCCTGAGGATTGTCATCAAACTCTAAAATAGGAATCGCATGTTTCTGAATCATAGCCTGCCTCCTCTAATTTTGTACTATTGTATCAAAAATCGACGGAGTGTCAAGGAGGGGCTGATAAACTGGGGAGAGAAACAATACAATAACAATATTTTTGACAGAGACTCTTTTTAATGGTACAATGGACTTGCTTAAAAGTTCGATGAAATAAGCACATAAGAAAACACCACCGGTTGCCGCCAGTGGTGTTTTTTTGCGCTTGCTCAAGGCGCTCAGGCTATTTCTTTTTCTTGTCGCATTTGCTTGCTACAAATCGGATAAGCCACTCCGATAAGACATTCGCTAGTGTACCAGCAAGAATAGGTAGCAAGACAAGTTCGATGAAATAAGCACATAAGATCACCTCCTGCCTGCGCAGTCTAGTGTTTGCGACCTTACTATTGTATCATCTTTGACTGAAAATAAATAGAAAAATCATTGATATCATCTAGTCATCCACAAAAACTCTCTCCTACACTAATACTTCTTGTATCAAAAAGCATCCCAGTTACAAGATGATTTAAAATTGATCAATGAAGCAGACTTGCTAAGATATAGAGTAGGTAAATGTGGGTTGGGTAAAAAATATAGAAGAAGTTTTTATCTCCACTCCCTTTTTCTCCATTATAGAAGAACAAGGGAATGACAGAAAAGAAACAACACCCGCTGTTCCTTTTTACTTCTACTTCACAGGTATCTCCTTAATCACACGCGCAGGATTGCCACCTAACACAACATTATCTCCAAAGGACTTGGTAATCACGGCCCCTGCTCCTGCGACGACATTATTTCCAAGTGTGACTCCAGGCAGGACAATGACGCCACCACCAGCCCAGAAATTGTCTCCGATTGTGATAGGATTACCGTACTCAATACCTGAATTGCGCTCATGTGGATCCAGCGGATGGAGAGGAGTCAAGAACTGACAGTTGGGACCAATCATGGCATTGTCCCCGATACGAATAGGGCAGACATCCAGCATGGTCAAGTTCCAGTTAGAATAAAAATTTTCCCCTAGATGGATATTAACTCCATAATCGACCACCAGGCGTGGATTGACATATAGATTTTGTCCAGTCGAGCCAAACCAATCCTTAATGATTTCAGCTCCCTTCAAGGGATCCTCTTCCTTGTTAAAGGCAGCCTGTTTTTGGCGAGAAACCTGAGCCAAGGCGCGCAATTCTGGGTTTGATGGACAGTAAAACTCTCCTGCTATCATTTTTTGGTATTCGCTAGTCATTGTATTCTTCTCCTTATTCCCTACTATCATATCAAAATTTCTACATATCTGACTAGGATAAGGAGTACTTCCTACAGTTTATGCTTTGATTTTCAACACATCTTGCCTATCTTGCTAAACGAATACGGGACACAATTCCATCTGGGTCTATGATTTCCAACTGGCTCGATGTCAGCCACTTGATAGGCGCCTCAACTTCCTGTCCTCTTTCGGCAATTGCTAGAAGTTCTTCTTTGCTTGCGACTTCAATGACATAGTAGGCCAAGCCGGGTAAACCTTGTTCATGTCTGGTTAGCCTTTTTCCTCCCCACTCGTTGACCGCTAAATGATGATGATAATCCCCAGACGCAATCCAACTAGCGCTAGGCACACTGAATTTATCCTCTAGCCCTAAAACCTTTTGATAAAACCGGCTTGCTACTTGACTATCCCTGACAGAAAGATGGATATGCCCCATGCGCGTAGTAGAGGCTATCTCACAAGGTTCTACTTTACGTCCCATCTTATATATTTCTTGAGCAGATAAGGCTTCAGTCACTCCGACAATGCGCCCATCCTCACGAATATCCCAGTCCTCTACAGGCTTATCACGATAAATTTCAATCCCATTCCCTTCTAAATCTTCCAGATAGATTGCTTCACTGTAGCCATGATCCGCCCCGCCGACTAGCTGAATTTGCAGCTCTGCTATATGCTTAAACAGATTTGCCAAATCCTCACGACTTGGTAAAAGGATAGCTAGGTGATAGAGACCATAGTGATCTTGCACCTCCTCTAGCCTGTCTGTTTTCAGTAAATGAACCAAAGCCTTTCCACCAGCTCCTAAAATACTTTCAGATTCTGTCTGAGAAAGGATTTCCAAGCCTAGAATCTGATGATAGAAGGCAGTCTGACTTGCCACATCCTTTACATTTAAAACAGCCTCTGCCAAATAAATCTTACTATTGTATGCGTAGGTCATCTATTTCTCCTTTGTTCTTTTTATTGTAACTTTGTTTATTACAGCATTATACTCCTTTTTTACTTGGAGTCAAGTAGAACAACTCAAATAGCAGGACAAAACGATGTTGGGCAAAAAGTCGACTTCAGGAGAAAATGAAGTAAATCTCCCCACAATAAAACGCATAGTACCAAGGTTTCTCAAGACCTGATACTATGCGTTTGTCTGATTTCAAAGACTTCTTGCCCAGCCTCGTTTTTGTTTATCCTCGTCCGCCAGGGGCTGGACCGCCGCCTTGAGGACCTCCATTCGGACCTCCGCCTCCAGGCATAGAATTGACAATATCAGTTTGTTTTTCGCCGTTGATGTAGATATCCCCACCTGTGTAGGTTGCTGTTCCATCAAAGTCAAAGCCTGATTGTCCTATCAATTTAATGGTTCCGCCTGTGACTGTGATATTCCCGTTTGAGTCAATTGGATCTGTATCCCCTTGACCGACTTCTACAGTTAGATTGCCACCTGTCATGGTAAAGTAAATGTCACTTTGCTGGGCATTTTTATTGGCTGCATTGACTCCATCATCGGTCGAGTAGACATTGATATCGCCACCATTGATCGTAATGGCTTTCCCTTCAATTCCTTCAGTCGCATTCTTGACTGTGTAAGTACCACTATCAATCACTAGATTTCCAGAAGCGTGAATGCCATCATCTCCTGCTGCGACTGTTATGGTATTGTTCGCCAAATACATATTTCCAACAGTCATATCGTCATCATTGTCAACTTTGACACCATCTTCCTTGGCATCGATGGTCATGGTCGTACCAGTGATGTTAAGTTCATCATTGACATTAAAGGCATCGCCTACCGATGTAATGTTAAAAGTTCCACCTGTGATGTGGAGGGTGTCGTTAGCCTTGATAGCATTGCTTTTCTTGCCATCTATATTGAGAGCTCCTGAGCCATTGATGGTCAAATCAACCTTAGAAAAGAGAGCGGCATTTGCCTTTTCATCACTGTTAGAGCTTGAGTCGGACAGGCTATTTGTCGTTCCTTCTGCCAGAGTTAGGTAGACATGACCGGCTGATGTCGCTGAAATAGCCGCATCTGTATTGGTCATGGTTGCGCCTTTGAGAACAAGTTTCACATCATCAGACTTATCAGCTGCAATTTTAATTTGCACTCCGTCAGACTGACCAGAAATGACATAGGTACCTGCTTTTGAGATAGTCACTGTTGAGCCAGAAACTGTCACACCGTCTCCAGAGACACTTGCAGATGAGCCTGATAGCTCAATCTTAGAGGCTGTATTTTCATCATAAGAAGTGTCGTAGTCCTTTTCTGTAAAGTAAGAAGATTGACTGTTTTTAGTTGAAGTTGTGATAGCAGTAGTATCTGCAGCTGCAGTTGTACTTGACTTGGTCGTTGACTGCCCACAAGCTGTCATCAAGGTCAAAGCTGTTAAACTGGTTAAGATTAAAGTCCATTTTTTTGATTTCATACTTTTTTCCTCGCCTTCATTTAGCTTGAGCTTAGTTTACAGGGGAAGTCTGAAAAAAATCTAAACTTTTTCTGAAAGTTTTCTTAAATTCAGTTTCAGTTAAGTTATCTTTAACAAAAGTTTTAGGAAAATTCCATAGACTAATTACAAGCAAGTTCAACTTGCCCAGACACACCTATCTGCTAATAAGATAGAGTGCTGAAACAGTTTGATAAAGGAGACAGGATTTATGAAACCAATTGAAACAAGCTTTAAACGAATTGAAACCAAATATGTCGTTGCCAAGGCTGACTTGGCTGATTTAATAGAAGGCTTAAAAACATACCTCGTCTAGGATGATTATCCAACTTCGACCATTTCTAATATCTACTTTGATACAGAGAAATTTGATATGATTCAGGATGATAGCCAAGGTACTAAGCGCAAAGAAAAGATTCGGATGCGAACCTATCTCAGTCAAGTCCAGCCCGATAGTCAGGTATTTTTAGAAATCAAATCCAAGGACAGAACTGGTGTCGGACGAAAATATCGTCTCTTGTCAACTCCCCAATCTATCACCCAGTTTATGACCAATGAACAGCTGGATAGCAGCATCAAGGACCAAATGATGATTGAAAAAATTCAGCGACTCCAAGAGGAATATCAACAAGCCATCATCCCTCGTATGTATATTTACTACGACCGCTTTTCTCTCAAGGAAAAGAAAGAAATTAGCGGATTTCCCTACAATAACATTCGTGTTACCATTGACCAAAATCTAACCTATCGTGATGAGAATGACAGTTTATTTTCAGGAAAGGACGGCTTCCCTCTACTAAACGAGGACATTGTCATCATGGAAATCAAAGCACCTGGTAGAAAACCCCAATGGCTACAAGATATTCTCGACCAATATGGACTGGTAGAGCAGAAATTTTCAAAATACAGCTGCGCCTACCACAAGTCTCAAGGGCTAGACTATAGCCCACGACCAAGCACAGAAAGTGTAGGTACTACTTATGTCTAATCTCTTTAATTCTATTTTCAACGACACAACTGCTACTGCCAATCCCATCCAGCTCTTTCTGGCTCTCTTAGTCAGCCTAATTTTAGGTTTGGCTCTGACCTGGGCTTACAAACACCGTACTCTCTATACACGGGAATTTGCTGTTAGTTTGACCCTACTCCCCTGCTTGATGACCTTGGTCATCTTTCTGGTAAATGGCAGCTTAGGAACCTCTATCGCCGTTGCAGGAACTTTTAGCCTCATTCGTTTTCGTTCAGCTACCAGTGGCTCACGGGAACTAATTGCTATTTTCCTTGCCATGATTATCGGGCTGGCAGCAGGGACAGGCTATCTAGCTCTAGCGATGCTTTTCACTGTCTTTATCTTAGCGGTATGGCTTCTTTTAGAGAAGCAACAAAGCAAGAGCAACCACCAACGTCGCAGACTATTGACCATCACAATTGCCAACCAAGAAAATCAACTTCAAACTATCCAATCTGGGCTGGCACAATTCTGTACCGAGTTAGACCTCATCTCCATTGACACCAGCAATGATGGAGAACAAGTCACCACTGTCTACGAAGTGGATTTCAAGGCTCAAACTGACGATTTCCAAATCATCAATTACCTCACTAAAGAACAAAATACTTACCAGGTTTCCCTGACCAAGAATGCCAAGAAGAGAAAGAATTTGTAATTTTCAAATCAAATAGCAAACTAAGAGTCTCTTGAGTACCACCATTCTTTACCAATCAAAAAAACTCCGTAGTCTCTAGTGCCATAAATCCGGCTAGAGATTACAGAGTTATTTTTTAATCTAAACTTCCTACAAGGGTATATTATCTACTGAAAGGATATGGTATTTGTAGGGAATACTTTAAAGGATACTCATAGGACGTAAGTATTAACTAGTTACATTAGGTTTATACTCTTCGAAAATCAAATTCAAACCACGTCAGCTTCACCTTGCCGTATAGATGTTACTGACTTCGTCAGTTCTATCTGCAACCTCAAAACAGTGTTTTGAGCAACCTGCGGCTAGCTTCCTACTTTGCTCTTTGATTTTCATTGAGTATTAGTTTACCCATTCACCATTGGCATTGACTCTATATCCGTCTACAGTTGTATTGACTGCGAGGGCACCTGAGCCATTGACATAGTACCATTTATCTGATACTTTGAACCATTGGCTTGCTTTCATAGCACCTGATGCTTCAAGATAGTACCAAGTATCTCCATCTTTCACCCAACCTGTTGCCATTGAACCGTTAGCATTTAGGTAGTACCATGAACCGTTGACTTTAGCCCAACCTGTTGCCATAGCGCCGTTAGCGTTTAGGTAGTACCATGAACCGTTGACCTTAGCCCAACCTGTTTGCATCATGCCATCAGTTCCGAGATAGTACCATTTGCCTCCTGTTTGAATCCAACCTGTTGCCATTGTACCATCTTCTTTGTAGAAGTACCAAGCACCATTTTCTTGTTTCCAGCCTGTTGTTACTTTTGGTTTTTCTTCAGCTTTTGGTGCTGAGTAGAAAGTGCTACTATTGTAATATGTGTAGTAACTTGGTTGTACTGGTTTAGCTGGTTGCTCCGGTTTTGGAGCTGGAGCTGGTTGTGCTGGTTCAGCTGGTTTTTCAGTTTTTGGCGGTTGCTGTTGAGTCAAGCGGTTATATGCTTCTTCTGATTTACGAGCGTAATCTTCCTCAGCTCTTTGATCATCTGTTTTTTCTTTTGCTTTTTCTTCTTTAACCTCTTCAAGAGCTTTATTATACAAGTCTATCAATTCGTTCAAAATTGACACCTCTTGCTCTAAACTCCTACCAGCTTCTTGAAAATCAGAATTTGCTTTCATCTCGGCTTGAGATAATTTTTCAACAGCAGCTTTAGCTCCCTCAATGATAGCGGAATCTGCATTAGCTTCTTCAGCAGCTTTCAAAGTCTCCTTCGCTTTTTCAAGAGCAGCTTTTACTGCTACAGCAATTTGTTGTTTACTTGCTGTCTCTTTATTTAAAGCATCAACTTCCTTTTGTTGTTTAGCTACAGCATCACCTAAATCATCAGCACGATCTTGTGCTTTTTCTGACGCTGGACGTGCAGCATCATTTTCTTCCCCTTTTTTAATTCCATCTTGAATATCTTTAGGTAAGTCTGTTAGAGATTTACCATCTTGCCTTGTGCTATTAGGGAGATTATCTTTCTTTTCGTCTTCTTCTGTTAATACAGGCGCTTCAGCAGCTTTATTAACATCAGCTAGAAGATCAGTAGCTGATAACTCGCCATTCTCAATAGCCTTTAAAACATATTCTTTCCCGATAGCTTCTTTTGCTTTTTCAATAGCTTTAGGCTTATCTTCTGGCTTGATTTTATCACTATTATTGATTTCCGCTATAGTAGCTTCTTCTACTTTATTCAAAAAGTTTTTTAATTCTTCTTTTGCTTCGGCTTCTTTCTTCTCTGCCTCTACTTCTTTCTTCGCTACCTCTTCTTCTTTTTGAGCCTCTTCTAGTTTTGTTTTAGCTTCTTTTTCTTGTTTTTCAGCTTCTTCCGCTTTTTGTTTAGTTTTAGCCAACGCCTCTGGCTCAGGAATTACGATTGCTTGAACTTCATTAAATTCATTTTGCAACTCCTGTTGTTTTTTCTTAGCTTGCTCTATTTTAGAGTCGACCTCTTTTAATTTTTGCTGATATTCAGCGTTAGATGTATATTTACTACGTTGACGTTGAACTTCTTGGTACTCTTTATATGCATTTTGAACAACAAGCGCCACATCATTCAATTTTTGAGATACTTCTGCTGCTTTTCGAGCTTTCTCTACAGTTTCCTCCTGACCCTCATCATATTTCTTCTGAGCTTCTTCTGCTTTCTTTTTAGCGTCTTCGTATTCTTTCTTAGCAGCGTCAGCTTTTGCTTTTGCTTCATCATATTTCTTCTCTGATGAAGATTTCTCAACAGCTTGTGGAGCGTCTTCTGCTCTCACCAAAGCAGGTTGAGACGCAACAAAACCAGCCCCTAAGATAGCGACACTGGCTAGACTTGTTAAAATCATTTTTTTCTTATTCATCTAAATTTACCTCTTTTCTGATAATCATTTTCAGACTATACTATATTAAGTATACCCCCCCCCGTAAATACTTGTCAAGTGTTTTATATTACATTTGTGTTACATTTTTGTTCGTGATTTTATTTGTTTTATCAAAGTTTTTATGAAAATCATTTTGAAAGTTTTACTATTTCTTTACATTTTCTTCCATAGAGTTTCTCTTTTATACTCAAAAATAATGTTTGTATTTGCTTCTCACACTGCTTTTAGATTGCAGATACAGTTTTCATTCCAGAAATAAACAGATTTCAAAAGCAAATGTCCAAGGTTGATTTTTGAATTAGAAATAGTCCAGCGATTACTCATCCTTATTTTCAGTGAATAGCAACTGACTCTAAACACGCCAAAAAAGAGGCCAATGTTCGCCATCAACCTCTTTCTTATCGTTCATTCTTTTTGCTAGTAAGATGAATACTTTCCCTATGACTTGCTATTTTCAGCTTAGCCTACCCATTCACCATTAGCATTTACACGGTAACCATCTGGTGTGGTTGTGCTAACAGCCAAGGCACCTGAACCATTTGCATAGTACCAGTGTTGACCTACTTTAAACCAACCCGTCTTCATGATGCCTTCTTCATCAAGGTAATACCAGGTACCATTTTCCTTGTACCAGCCTGTTTTCATAGCTCCTGAGCCATCAAAGTAGAACCATCTGCTACCATCTGTTCCCCAGCCTGTAAACATAGCGCCTGAGCTACTTAGATAATACACTGAGCCATCAACTTCTACAAATCCAGTCTGCATGACACCTAGGTCATTCAAGTAGTACCATTGACCACCTGTTTTCAACCAACCTGTCTTCACATCACCAGACTCATAAAAATACCACTTGCCATTAGACTGCACCCAGCCAGACTGATCAGACGTAGATTTTCTGAAATCTTTCAGCGGTGTTTCTACAACCATTGCTTTACTTTTAACTGCTGAAAGGTTTGAGGCAGTCACTTCTGTGTACTGAACAGCAGAACCATATCCACCAGCCAATTCCTCTGAAGAAGTCGTAGTTCCTAGAGCCAAAGCAACTGTTGCTGCTTTCTGAGGATTAGCTGCATTTTTAAAAGCAGCAAGACCCACATGGGTAAATTTAGGGTTAATCAAGTTCTCATAATAAGATGAAAATTCTTTTGATGTTTTATCTTTCTTTTTCGCCACATAACTCGCCTTTTCAGCATGCCAGTTTTCAATGGCTTTTAGAAATCCATCAGGATTCAAATCTAAGGCTTCTCCACTTAGGCTATTACCAGATGGAAAGGCAGTCCAGTTGTTCTTACTGGAAAGACGCTCAGCCTTCAGCGCAACGGATACCTCAGCAGCGCGTACAAAAGCCGTTTTCTCATGGTCAACTGACCATTTGACAGGAACATACTTGTCTACCAAACCTTCGTCAGCCGCTTCTTTACGGATTTTATTGATGGCATCCAAAATAGATTGTTGATGAGGAGCCACAAATTCTCCTTTGATTCCAACCAAAACATTGCCACTAGAAGGTTTTAGCACCTCTGAGGTCAATACATTTTCATTTTTACCATCAGTAGTTTGTGTTGCCACAAGTCTGTCGTTGGCAAAAACATCATTTGTCAAAACTGCTCCAGCCAAGGTCAAGGCCAAGGCGCTAGCAAATACAATTTTCTTCATTTTCTTTCCTACTCCTTATTGTAGTTTGAATATTATCTTAACAGATACCTTTCAACGTTTAATTATATCATATTTTCCTACTATTTGTCTTTGCTTACCTATTCCTAAAACTCAAAAGTAGGCGCAATGATTCTTTTACTTCACAACAAGCTTATAACGTGTCTTACTCGTAAAAGTTTGACCTGCTTTAAGAATGACTTGGTCTTTAAAGTCACTGTGAATGGCATCTGGTAAAGCTTGCGCCTCAAGGGCAATCCCATTGTGCTGTATCATTGGCTGACCTCCTATGATGACACTCTCATCCACAAAGTTTGCTGTGTAGACCACAAAACATGGAGCCTCTGTCTTGAAAAGCAAGAAGCGACCTGAATTTTGGTCATAAAGGAAACCAGCATTGTCATGACCTGTAGGAAGGGCAAATGGATGGTCCAAGCCAGATACCAGCTGGATTTGCTCATCTTCTTCTGCAAAGATGTCTTTCAACAAGGCACCATTGTAGATGTGTTTGACTACATCACGATTGGCATCTGGAGTTTTTGCAGGAACACCATCGGGAGCTATTGGGTAAATGCCCTCTGTGTTTAGTTGGAAGACATGGCGGTCAATGGTCTGCGTGAAATCACCAGACAAGTTGAAATAGCTGTGGTTAGTTGGATTGACCAGCGTATCCTGATCGGTTGTTACCTTGTAGCTGATTTCGTAGGCACCAGTTTCTTCTAAGTGGTAGCTGATCCAGATCTTGAGATTGCCAGGAAATCCTCCTGTCCCATCTGTACGCTCTGTGTAGAGGGTCAAGCCATGGTCGCTCACTTCAACCAGTTCAAACAAGCTCGAATCCCAACCAGTTGAACCACTGTGGTTACAGTTGCTAGCATTGTTGACCTCAAGGTCATAGGTCTTGCCATTGAGCTCAAAGGTCGCGCCTGCGATACGACCTGCCACGGGGCCCACACTCGCTCCATGCTTGGGACTATTGCCTACATAGCTATCAAAGTCATCAAATCCCAAGATAACATTGGCAAAATTTCCAGCCTTATCAGGTGTAACATAGCGCAAGATGGTCGCACCATAAGTCATGACCTCAAGCTGGTAACCACCGTCAGTCTCAAAGCGATAGGCCAAGACATCCTTGCCCTCAACATTTCCAAATACACACTCTGTGTATGCTTTCATTCTGTTCTCCTTTTACTATTTCTCTCAAGCAAACAAACCATAGAAAGCCTACTGACAATCTATGGTTTATCTAATAATTTACAAATCCTCTTGCCAAGAATTTATAAACACTGTCTTATACTCAATGAAAATCAAAGAGCAAACTAGGAAGCTAGCCGCAGGCTGCTCAAAGCACTGCTTTGAGGTTGTGGATAGAACTGACAGAGTCAGTATCATATACCTACGGCAAGGCGACACTAGTATGGTTTAAAGAGATTTTCGAAGAGTCTTACTTTTGATATTCGTGGATGATCACACCTTGTACCACACGGTTTACTGTACCAGTAGGAGACGGTGTATCTGGTTTATTTTCTACCTTGAGCGAAGTCAATAAGGCAAAGAGTTGGGCATAAACGATGTAAGGGAAGACACGGTAAATATCATTCAAGACACCGCCACAACCAAGAACCACTTCTTTGACATTTTCAAGACCAAAGGCTTGATCACTCAAAAGCACAACACTACGAGCAATCTGATCACCTGCAACTTCACGAACCAAGTCTAAGTCGTACTTGCGAGTATAATCTGTCGTTGTACCAAAGACCAAGACAACTGTATTTTCGTTGATAAGAGATTTTGGACCGTGACGGAAGCCGACTGGGCTTTCATACATGGTCGCCACTTGACCAGCTGTTAATTCCAAAATCTTGAGCTGAGCTTCATGAGCAAGTCCGAAGAAAGGACCAGCGCCCAGGTAGATAACACGGTTAAAGTCGAGGTCAACAAGTTCTTTGACATCTTCTGCATTGTCTAGAACTTTACGAGCAAGACTAGACACAACTTCAAAACGTTCAGCTTTCACAGCAAATTCTGTAGGGTCAAAGACCAAGAGAGCTGTCAACATCATTGACGTAAAGCTAGAAGTCATGGCAAAGCCAGCGTCATTGGAAGCAGCTGGTTGCAAGAGCAAGAGATTACGGTCATCGCCGTGGGCTTGAAGAGCCAATTTACCGTCCGCTGCACAAGTAATCGTAACCTGATAAAGCTCATCCACCAAGGCTTTGGCCAAATCAACAGTCGCCACACTTTCAGGTGAGTTCCCACTACGAGCAAAAGATACAAGGACAGTTGCCACATCTTTTTTCAGATAAGTTTCTGGATTGGCAACGATATCTGTTGTTGCAATAGCATTAAAATTCCACTTGCGTTCGTCATAGACTTCCTTAAAGTAAGGCACCAAGGTATCTCCTACATAAGCAGAAGTCCCAGCACCTGTCAAGATAACCTTGATATAGTCATGTTTATCCGCAATTCCTTGTAGGAAGGCTGCAATTTCTTCACGGTTTGCTTGATAAGATTCAAAAGCTTCTTTCCATACATCAAGCTGTTGGTAGATTTCACGTGTAGTGATTTCTGCACCTAATTCGATCAAGTCTTCTTTTGTATAATGTAGCATTGAGTTCCTCTTTTTCTATTAAAGATGGGAATGGGAGTAAGCCCCATTCCCATGTATATTCTATATAAAATGCTCTAACGATTTTCACGTTGTCACATCGTATACTCAATGAAAATCAAAGAGCAAACTAGGAAACTAGCCGCAGGCTGCTCAAAGCACTGCTTTGAGGTTGCCGGATAAGACTGACGAAGTCAGCTCAAAACACTGTTTTGAGGTTGCGGATAGAACTGACGAAGTCAGTAACATACCTACGGCAAGGCGACGTTGACGTAGTTTGAATTTGATTTTCGAAGAGTATTATTCATCTTCGTCATCATCAAAGCCCGCTAACAGGTCATTAACTTTCACAATGCTTTCTGCAGCACGACTCTTATAATCTGCATCTGCGCCTGTAAGGCTCGCATTGATAAATTCAATCACCATTGGAAGATTCATCCCTGCGTAAAGGTCAATATCACGGCCTTCCATGATCAAACGGCTTACCACGTTGCATGGTGTACCTCCAAGAAGATCCGCAAATACTAGGAAATCATCCAATCCTTCAATAGCAGCTTCAAATTTTGCAGTAAAGTCTTCTGGACCATCTTCTGGAAGAAGAGCTACCGCATGAATATTGTCTTGTGGACCCATAATCATTTCTGTGCTACCTTTAAGCTCCTCACAGAAGCGACCATGGCTCACCAAAATTAATGATTTAGTCATAAGGAATTACATTCCAAGTACAAAGTGACCAAAGGCAGAAAGACTTACTGCAAGAACGATAATAATACCGATAGCTTTAGTAGAGTTCATACCTTTCTTACCAAGCAACCAGAAGATAAAGGCAGTAAAGATTGCTGGAAGCAGACGTGGGAAGATTTGGTTCAAGATGTCTTGGAAGTCAATCATCTTCTCACCGATTGCCCATTTGTAAGAAATTTCAAAGTTAATTACTGTTGCTACAAGAGCACCCATCATGAAGACACCAAGTACAGATGCAGCGTCAATCAAAGCTGTCAAAGTACTTTGCATGTTGTTGATAAGGTTAACCCCTTCTTTGTAGGCAAATTCCAACTGTTTCCAACGGAAGATGTCATACGCTACTGCAACTGCAATCCAAAGGAAGATCCCCCAAGGTTGGCCAGCGATAGCCATAGTTGCTGCGACTGACCCCATGATAGCAGGTACAAGCGAACCAAAGATTGTATCTCCAAGAGGAGCAAATGGTCCCATCAAACCTGTCTTGATACCGTTAACGGCGTCTTTTGAACCTACACCATCTTTTTCTTCCATGGCAAGGTCAAAACCAGCGATAATGGTATGGAAGAATGGTGAAGTATTGAAGAATTGAGTATGAACTTTCATCATTTCTTTCAATTCAGGAGTTCCATCCCCATACATTTTACGCAATTGAGGCAAGATCATGTAAAGGTAACCAGAAGCTTGCATACGTTCGTAGTTCCAACCTAATTGGAAAGTAAACAAGCTACGTTTGTTGATTTGATTAAAATCTTCTTTTGTAAGTTTGTAATTAGAATTCGTCATCTTCGATTTCCCCACTTTCTGATGGTGTAGAAGGTGCTACTACAGCTACTTTTTGGCTATTTTTGAAGTGAAGCACTGCAAGGAAGATACCTACGATAGAAATACCAATCATAGACAATCCTTTGAAGTTGTTCACGAAACCAATTTTTTCAGCAACTTCAGCAGGAAGAGTACCTACGATACCAGCAACAGCGCCACCAAGACCTGTTACATATGAGTAAAGAACAGTCAACATAGCTGTCAAACCAAATCCCATAGCAAGGTAGTGAAGGTTACGTTTAACTGGAAGGTAACGAAGCAAGATTGCAAATCCAAGACCTGGAAGCATACGTCCTGCAAGTGTCAAACCATCTGCAACCCATTGGTATTCTGTAACGAAGTCTACTACGCGTTGTACAAATTCACCACCAAAAGCAAGGGCGAAGAAAACTGGAAGGGCACGAGATAGAGCCCAAGGAATCGCACCAAGCAAGTAGTTGCGTTCAATACCTTTATAGTCAAAGCGTTCGATTGCAGCATCCACACGGTGAGCAAAGAAGGTAGTAGTCATACGTCCAAGAACGTCGAAGTATGTCAAGAGAGCTGCTACTGGTACAGCGATTGTAGTAATTGCAAGCGGTGCATCAATTCCTTGTGAAACAGAGAAGGCTGTCGCAAGAACCGCACCAGAAGTTGCGTCGATACGAGAAGCACCACCAAAGGTACCAACCCCAAGAACAAACAGTTGCAAGTTACCACCGATAAGTAGACCAGTAGTCACATCTCCCATGATTAAACCGGTAATGAAACCAGCAAATACAGGGGAACCTGCAGATGAAACGATTGTCAACTCATCACAGATTTGATAAGCTGAGTACAAAGTGAGAAGTAAAATTTGCCACCATTGTATCATAACAATGACCTCCTAAAAATTTTTTCCTATTTTAATAAGCTCAAAAAGTCTGAAATTGGATCATTTGGAACCATTTGAGCAGTAAGTTTAACACCTTTTTCTGCTAGTTTGTGGAAGTCTTCCACATCCTTGTCTACTACGTTGATAGAACGTGTAATAGAACGAGTTTCTGGTGTTTGAGACATATTCCCAACATTGAGGGTTTCAAGTGGTACACCTGCTTCTACCAAACCAAGGAAGCGGTCTGGTTTACGAGCCACGATAAAGAGACGTTGGCTATCGTATTTACCAGCAAGAATATTGGCTGCCGCTTTTTCAATTGGCAAAATACTCAATTTCACACCTGGTGGTGTCGCAAGTTTCAAACCACTCTTTTCAACGTCGTTGTTGACAACTTCGTCATCTACAACCATAATACGTGAAACATTTAGTTTTCCAGCCCATAGATTGGCTACTTGTCCGTGGATCAAACGTCCATCAATACGGCATCCTACAATTGTCATAAGTTTTCCCCCTTTATGTGTTTTAGTGTAGGTTTACGAGTTAAATGAATCTCTTCTTTATATTGACCTTCTGTTTCAAAGATGATGATACGATTGGCACCTTCCTTGAGGTAGCTATGAGGGATATAAAGCGAGAGGGTTGGGCCGACGTTCCAAAAACGTCCTAGATTCTGCCCATTGACAAAGGCAACTCCCTTACCAAACTCAGACAAGTCTAGGTAAGTATCTTTTGGCTCTTGGACTGTAAAGTCATAAGCGTAAAAGGCTGGTTGTCCTTGAGTCCATCCTTTTGAAAAATCAATTTTCTCAGGATTATCTAGTGGAAGTGGATAGTGTTTCCAGTTTAGTAAGAAGTGCAAATCCTTACAAACCCCTGTCCGAATTCCCTTACGTTGCGTATCTGCTAAGAACTTATGTCCATAGTTGACACGCCCCATATTTTCTATCAATATGTCAATCCTAGATAACGCTTTCTTTTCGCCTTGATAAAAAATATCTTCCCCAATCTCTGTCTGATATTGGGTTTTAATCCACTGACCATCGACATAAAGCTGAGCCCTATCTCGACCATCAATGATACGAAGTCTTTCTTCTTCTGCATCCCAGTTTGTTTCTGTTCGATAGAGTAGGTAGCCATAGCTTTGTCCCAACTCCTCCATCTTTTTAGGATAGAGACTTTCTATCGGACTTGACAAGCTATCTAAGGTTTCAAACAAGGAAACTTTTTCAACTAGTGGAATAGCATCCAACTCCATACTCTCTTTGTAGAGTGGTTCCAACTGCGGATACTCTGGAAAATGTGTTGCCATCATCTTCTTGACCGCCAGATATTTAGCAGTCGGATTTCCTTCTTCATCCAGAAGGGCATCATAATCATATGATGTAACTTGTGGCAAGTCCAAAGTTCCTCGAGCCGAACAACCATTCATGAAGCCAAAGTTTGTACCGCCATGGAACATGTAGAGATTGATGGAACCTTGCTCCAAAACCTCTCGAACTGCATCTGCCAATTCCTTAGGATCCCGTGTGATAATCGGTTCTTTCCAGCGATTGAACCAGCCATCCCAGAACTCCATACACATGAGTGGCCATTTCTTACCATGCTCATCAAAGAATTCCTGCATCTGTGAAAAGTTGTAAGGTGCCTTAGAACCAAAGTTGCCTGTTACAAAGAGGTCATCTTCGATTAAGGTTCCCGCTTTCAGAGTAGCTCTCCAAGGACCATCTGATGTAAAGAGAGGACAGGTTACGCCACGCTCTTCCATCAACTGTCGAATGGCTCTCAGGTAAGCCTTATCTTCTCCATAAGAACCATACTCGTTCTCAACCTGCATCATGAGGATATTGCCACCCTTGTCCAACAAATGTGGAACCAGTCGTGACAAGAGTTGGTCATAATAGCGACCGACAGCCTCAATATAGACCGGATCTGAGGAACGAATCCTCATATTCTTTGTTAAGAGCCAAGCTGGTAAGCCACCGAATTCCCACTCCGCACAGATAAAGGGAGAGGGCCGTACAATAGCGTAGAGACCCAAGTCTTGCGCTGTCTGTAGAAATCGCTCCAAATCCAGAGCTCCTTCAAAATGAAACTCACCCTCACGAGGCTCGTGTAAATTCCAAGCCACATAAGTCTCTACCGTATTAAAGCCAAGAGCCTTCAAGTTATAGAGCGAATGATACCAATCCTCTGGAGGAACCCTAAAATAATGAATGGCGCCAGATAAAATCTTAAATGATTTTCCATCGAGATAGAAATCATCTCGTATCTCAAATCGTGTCATAAAACTACCTTCTGACCGCGAAAGTTTACGCTTTCATTTGTTGTTATACTAATTATAAACCAGTCTGTTTGAATTGTCAATAGAAATTGTCGGAATATTTACTGAAATTTTACTATTATACACACTTTCAATTAGTTTCAAACATTTTCAGACCTATTTCAAACCTTCTTTAAATTCGGAATAGAGAACCTAAAATAATTTTGCATAAAATACATTTATAAAATACGTACAATGCCTATGTAGCTTATTTTTAGCTTAATTTTTCAAACTATTTTTCTAATTTTTTATTCAAAAGACTACTATTTTTTCGCTTTTATGGTAAAATTTTCTGTGGAGAAGGAAAATAGAGGTAAAAATATGGCAATTCCCAAATATCAATACATAAAAGACGAATTAAAAAATAAAATCATCTCTGGACAGTTTAGCAGTGGAGATAAATTTTACACTGAAGCAGAGCTCATTTCAATGTACGATGTCAGCTCTATCACAGTTGTTCGCGCCTTAAACGACCTTGCCAAAGATGGCTATATTGTTCGCCAACAAGGAAAAGGAACCTTCGTTTCACGTGCACGCAAACACAAGCTTGTAGAGTTTTCAGATATTGAACTCTTTAATGCTAAAGATGATAAGGTAACCGTTCTTTCAATTGAACGCGGAAACAAGCTCGTTTACTTGGAAAAATTGGGTCTACGTGGCGATCAATTCTACTACAAGATTGAACGTATCCGCGAATCAAACGGTGTCGTTTATATCTACCATACATCCTACATCCCAGAACAATATATCAACGCAAATTATCCAAACCTTGAATACTATAGTTCTATCTATAACCGTTTCAAGTTAGACTACCACATTCACATGAATAATGAACACTTTGAAGAAATCAACGAAATAGTCTTTCCAACTCCAGAACATGCGGCTTCAGTCCTCGGAGTCGATGAACAATTCCCTACTGTCCTACAAACTAAAATCACCAAACTCGAATCAACTGGCCAAGTTTTAGAATACAGTGAAACTTACAAACGATCTGATTACTACAAGATTAAATTCATCTCATGTGACCGTGATCACTAAGAAGAAAGCCTGAGCCTAATCGCTCGGGCTTTTTCTATGATTATTATTTGGCATAGTAGATTGAAATAGAATATGGACAAATCGATTAGGAAATTCAAATCAATTTCTAGTAATATTTTAGAAGTCACAGTATACTATTCTGTATTCAATATATAAATATTGGTTATTTTTCAAAAGCACTTTAATAAAAAAGAAAAATCGATGTTCTGCTACTCCTATAAATGGAGTAATAGAAATTCGATTTTTTCTAATTATCCTAGTCCAAGACGTTCAAAAATATCATCCACTCGTTTGGTGTAGTAAAGAGGGTTGAAGATCTCATCGATTTCCTCTTGTGTGAGGCGTGATGTCACCTCTGAATCTGCTTCGAGAAGAGGTTTAAAGTCTACTTGATTGTCCCAAGAGTAAGCTGTTTTTGGTTGCACCAAGTCATAAGCTTCCTCACGGGTCATACCTTTTTCAATCAAGGTCAACATAGCCCGTTGGCTAAAGATAAGACCAAACGTAGAATTCATGTTGCGAATCATATTTTCTGGGAAGACCGTCAAGTTCTTGACAATATTTCCAAAACGGTTAAGCATGTAATCAATCAAAATGGTCGTATCAGGTGTGATGATACGCTCAGCTGATGAGTGAGAGATGTCACGTTCGTGCCAGAGAGCCACGTTTTCATAAGCTGTAATCATATGACCACGGATAACACGCGCAAGACCTGTCATATTTTCAGAACCGATTGGGTTGCGTTTGTGAGGCATTGCTGAAGATCCTTTTTGCCCTTTAGCAAAAAATTCTTCTACTTCTCGTTGTTCTGATTTTTGCAAACCACGAATCTCAGTCGCCATACGCTCGATAGAAGTCGCGATGCTAGCAAGAACTGCAAAGTACTCAGCATGAAGGTCACGAGGAAGCACCTGTGTAGAGATTTCTTGAGCACGAATACCCAGCTTATCGCAAACGTATTGCTCTACAAATGGTGGGATGTTAGCAAAGTTCCCAACCGCACCAGAAATTTTGCCAGCTTCCACACCAACAGCCGCATGCTCGAAACGCTCGATGTTACGCTTCATTTCGCTGTACCAAGTCGCCAATTTAAGACCAAAGGTTGTCGGCTCAGCATGCACCCCGTGGGTACGCCCCATCATGATGGTGAACTTGTGCTCCTTGGCCTTGTCAGCGATGATGTTGATGAAGTTTTCAAGGTCGCGACGGATGATGTCGTTGGCCTGCTTGTAAAGGTAACCATAGGCAGTATCCACCACGTCAGTAGAAGTCAACCCATAATGGACCCACTTGCGCTCCTCACCAAGAGTCTCAGAAACCGCACGCGTGAAAGCCACCACATCGTGGCGCGTCTCCTGCTCAATTTCCAAAATACGGTCGATGTCAAAATCCGCCTTCTCGCGAATCAAAGCCACATCTTCCTTAGGGATTTCCCCCAACTCAGCCCATGCCTCGTCAGCTAAGATTTCCACCTCAAGCCAGGCACGGTATTTATTTTCTTCACTCCAAATGTTCGCCATCTCAGGGCGAGAGTAACGGTTGATCATGTTTATGATACCAAGGACGACCAGAAAGCGACTGAATTTTAGGAACCCAACGCAGGATGTTTACATCCAAGGCGGGGTATCTAAATTCCAAGCTTTCCGTCCGGGGTCAAATTGCGGAACCTGGAGTCCTTCCCTTTCTTGTTTTCATTTTTCTAGTTTAAATTTTAAGGAAGTTCGTAGCCCGTATTCAGTTTTTGTAAATACGAGTACCCTTGTTCCTTTCTTTTTATTTATATTATTCTATTAAGGATTGGACGTTTGGTCTCAAATTAATGGAATCCTATGTCCACTTCTTTCTAATTTTAAAATTATTTTTTACAGGAGAAGGTATACTTTTAGTCCGAGTTCAAATACTTGGACTATTACTATTTTCTTATTTTATATAAAAATTAGATATCTGAATTCAATCTAAATAAATACGGTACTTTTCTCTATAATATTTAAGTTCTATAGACTAAAATAATATATCTTGAATTAACTACTCCTAACCACAAATCTATACCTATTTTTTATGTAGATCTCTAGTCAACTATTTGCAAATAGTTCATTCTTCTTTTTATCTTTTCAATCTTTTCCTCTTTACTATAAATGTCATAAACTAAATACTTAGAAATCAATCCATTATCCCACAATATAGCAACTAGGTCTACTTCTAAATCATTCACTCCAGACTCACTACTGGAGTAGACGTTATTGTCTAATTTTAATCTAAAAAAGTTTGCAAACATATCTGATAATATTAAATTATAGAAATCTTTTCTACTTTCTGTTGAATAATAAGTTTTTCTTAGATATAGATCTTCTATCTCTCTAAATGTATATTTTCTACTATCTTCCCAACTTAAGTACAAAATTCGAAATATTCTATAACTGACAGAAAATCCTATAGTCTTTTCGAACAACTCATATTCATTAAGATCATATCTTTCTTTTTCTTCTTTCAACTTCTTCATCCAAGCATTAAAAAAATCAATATTTTCTTGAATAATAAGTTTATCATTCCCCTCAACAAAATTTTTCCTAAAAATATATTTTCTAGAGTCTAACTGCTCTAACTCCCTTCCGAACTCAATATCTATATTATCTCGTTCAGATTTATCAGTAATAAGTTTCATCAAGTTCTTAATCATAGCAGCTTGAGAAACTATTCCATTTTGAGAAAATTCATCCTTATAGCCCAACATTTTAATTTTTCCACTTAACTCAGACTTAATATCAAAATCTTCACCATTAAGTGCTCTCATAATTTTATTACATGTTTTTTCAACAGTCCGTGATCTTGATAAACCATATAAATCATAAATTAAAGAACGTGATACTGGTTTTTGATTTCCATTAATAATTGAGAACAAGAAAGCATCTCTTGATGGATCTGTGTCAAATACAAAAGAGACTAACAATTCAAAGTTAGCAATTACTCCTGATTCCTTCAAACCTTCTAGTCTATGTTGACCATCTACAATAGAGCAAAATTTATTCTCATTTTCACTTATCGTCGGAATAGTAAGGGTATTTTCCTTCTCATTTATCACAAAATAATCACTTGATGCAGATAAAATAATTGGGGTGGGGAACATTGCATTCTTTGTTTTACAAAATTCAGCTATACTTTTTATCCTATGGGGATCAAGTTTTCGTTGTATACCGCTGCTATCATTATAAGATTTTCTTGTCTTTGATGCTGCAATACTTGCAACTTGAGTTGCTTTCATCTTAACTAAAAACATATCTCCCACAGGCTGTTCTAGTTTGATATAATTTAATTCACTCATAAAAGTCTCCCATATCTTGCGAAGTTTCAGACTCTTCACTAGAAAACTGATCATTCAGTGGCACTTCACTTCCTTTAGACTCTTTTATCAAAAAGTCACAAAAGTTATCAAACTCATTCAAATACTTTGACAGCTCCTCGCAGAACCCCGAATCCTTGAAATCATCTTTTTTTGGATTATAGCAACTTTTCAAACAACCTTTCAAATTGCTCAAAATGTTCAAGTCAATATCTAAGCTTCTTTGAGTCTCATCTGCAGATAAATTTGTTTTCTGAGCTCTTCTTATGTTAATTCGTGTTTCAACATAACTATACGATTCTACAGACTGAAAGCATTCTAAACTTATTTTCCTAATTCTTTTATTAAATTCTTCAGAAAAATCTGACTCACCTAAAATAATCTTCTTTAAATCATCTCTTAAACTTTTTGAGTTTCTTTTAAAATTATCCTCATAATCCCTAACAAATATGGACAAAGCTTGGTTTTTTCTTCGATCAAAAAAATCCCGACTTTCTTCTTCTGATTTTATTTGTTTCCTAACATCATCTACACTCGTCAATACTAGACAACTGATAAATAGAGAAGGGAGTGTCGTCAGACTTAAAGTATCTGGTATAAAATTACACCAATTATTAGATTTTAAAGCTATTATTAGCGGAATTAATCCTGAAAAAGCTAGACTCAACAAGAACCAATAAAAATTTACTTTTTTTATATTATATTTTTTTAAAAAATCGTCCATATACTTTCCTAAAAATCAATCCCTTTCCCAAACTCATCTACACTATCCGGCACATTACTAAACAAAGTCACATGTCCCATTTTGCGGTTGTGCTTTGCTTCTATTTTACCATACATGTGGAGGTGGGCGCTTGGATTTTCTGTGACATATTTTTCAGCAGCCTCGACATGCTGGCCGAGAACATTTAGCATGACAGCTGGAGCATGTAGTTTGATGGCTGGTAATGGTGCTCCCAGAACGCCTAGAATATGGGTATCAAACTGAGAGAAGTCGCAGGCTTCAATAGAATAATGCCCAGAGTTATGTGGACGTGGGGCGATTTCGTTGACAATGATATCATCAGCTGTCGCAAACATTTCCACGCAAAGGGTTCCAGAGAGGTTCAGTTGTTCTGCGATTCGCACCGCCATAGCTTTGGCTTTGGCTGCTAGACTTTCTGAAATTCGAGCTGGAACGATAGTCTTAGACAGAATGTTGTTGCGATGGATATTTTCCTGAACTGGGAAAACCGTCACATCCTTGCCATTTCCTGAAACGATGACAGAAATTTCAAGGTCAAAATTGACGAATTCCTCTAAAACGCAGGCTACTGAGTCAGCTAACGCATAGGCTTCTTCTAAGTCTGCTTCTGAGCGAATGACCTTTTGTCCATGCCCATCATAGCCACCAGTAGCAGTCTTGAGGACATAGTTTTTAGACAGGTCCATATCTGCCAAATCTTGGCTTGAGGTCACAACCTTGTATGGTGCCACAGTGACTTGGGCCTTGTTTGAGAGAAAGTCCTTTTCAAAGATGCGATTTTGGGAGATGCGAAGCAGGCCGGTTCCTTGAGGAAGTTGACCATCCTTGATAACAGCATCCAAACCGTCAGCATCGACATTTTCAAACTCATAGGTGAGGACATCGCAACGCTCAGCCAACTGACGCAGAGCATCCACGTCATTATAAGGCGCCACAATGATTTCCGCTACGCGAGAGGCTGGGCAATCAGCCGCAGGATCCAGCGCAATAACCTTGTGGCCCATGTAGATAGCAGAAATGGCCATCATTTGACCCAGCTGGCCGCCACCGATAATTCCGATTGTTTTAGATGAGCTCATTTGTCGACTCCTCTGCGATTTTTCCTTGTTCTTCTGCAAAATCTGCCAATGCTGTCGCGATAGACTGATCCTCTACTGAGAGGAGACGGAGGGCAAAGAGGGCAGCGTTTGTCGATCCTGCCTCACCGATAGCCATTGTTGCCACAGGCACACCGCCCGGCATCTGTACGATAGAGTAGAGCGAGTCCACACCACTAAGAGCACGTGATTTGACTGGCACACCGATGACTGGAAGAGTTGTTTTGGCAGCTACCATTCCTGGCAAGTGGGCTGCGCCTCCAGCACCCGCTATAATGACCTTGATACCGCGACTCCGTGCTTCCTCCGCATGTCTGAACATGAGATCTGGAGTACGGTGGGCAGAGACAACCTTCTTTTCGTAGGCTATACCAAAGCGGTCTAGGACTTCGGCGGTTTTTTGCATGGTTGCCCAGTCAGATTTTGAGCCCATGATAATGGAAATTACGGGTTTCATTTCTTCTCCTTTTTACTGTTTTTCAACAATCACCTTAGGTTGCGAGGGACGGCAGCAGCCACCAAAGGTGTCTCATGCCTAAATCGGAAGTCCAAGGTTTTCCAATTTCCCTGAACGATTGGATTGTCATTCAATCGTTCTTTCACAACAGCGGTGATTGTTCTATATTAGCTCGCTTTCGCTCGCCACGATAAATTTAGTAGC
Source organism: Streptococcus pseudopneumoniae (assembly GCF_038148955.1). GTDB lineage: Bacteria > Bacillota > Bacilli > Lactobacillales > Streptococcaceae > Streptococcus > Streptococcus pseudopneumoniae_T. The sequence continues at coordinate 26,821 of NZ_JBBJZY010000002.1, read as the reverse complement.
TGTTAATATTTTATGGCCTTACTTCCGATATCTGTTCTGTAAAAGAGACCTTCTGTGTTTTGTTGGGCAAGCTCTTGGTAAATGGTGTCTTGTGCTTCTTTGACGGTGTCTGCTGTGGTGACGAGCATATAGACACGTCCGCCATTTGATAACAGTGCTCTGCTATTTTCCGCAAACTTAGCCCCTGCATAATAGGTGATGAGTTCGCCTTCTGTCTTGACTGGCAACTTGACACCTTTTTCATAGTTTAGCGGGTAACCTTTGGATGCGACAACCACGCCCAGAGTCACACCCTTGTCCGTCCAGGTGATGTTTGGCTCCTTACCATCCAGAATATCCGTGATATTCTGTGCAAAATCAGATGTCAAACGAGGCAAGATGATTTGCGTTTCGGGATCTCCGAACCGAGCATTAAACTCGATAACCTTAGGTCCATCAGCTGTCAGGATAAGCCCTGCGTAAAGGACACCCAGATAAGGGCGACTTTCTTTAATCATCCCTTCGAGGACTGGCTTGACAATGGTGTCAACCGCTGTATCAACTACACTCTCTGGAAAGTGTGGAACTGGCGCATAGGCACCCATGCCACCTGTGTTAGGGCCCTTGTCACCATCATAGGCACGTTTGTGGTCCTGAGCTGTTGGCATGATGTAGAATTTGTCCCCATTGACAAAGGCAAAAAGTGAAAATTCCTCTCCTTCAAGGAATTCCTCAATAACCACACGCGCACCTGAGTCACCAAATTTATTGTCCAAAAGCATCTCATGAGCGGCTTCGACCGCTTGCTCAACCGTCTCAGCAACGACGACACCCTTCCCAAGCGCCAAGCCATCCGCCTTGACCACGATAGGAGCCCCCTGCTTTTCGATATAGGCCTTGGCTTCCTCAAAGTCCGAGAATGTGCCATAGGCTGCTGTCGGAACGCCGTATTTGACCATGATTTCCTTGGCAAAATCCTTGGACCACTCCAGCTCAGCCGCAGCCTTGGTCGGACCAAAAGCCTTGAGCCCAGCTTGGTTAAAATCATCCACGATTCCAGCAGCAAGGGCATCATCTGGCCCAATGAAGGTCCAAGCGATGTCGTTAGCTTTTGCAAAGTCAATTAACTTATAATGTTCGGAAATAGAGATATTCACCAATTCCAGACCATCCAGAGTCATTCCGTCATTTCCAGGAGCCACAAAGACTTGTTCAACGTCTTTTGACTCAAGCAACTTCTTAGCAATCGCATGTTCACGACCACCCGAGCCGACAACTAACAGCTTCATCTTACAACCTCTTTTGCGAATTATTTAATAATATTATACCATAAACGTTCGTTTTAATCTTGTTTTATTAAGCATTTTTAAGCAAAAAAGGAAAGAAACTGTTTTCTTCCCTTTACGTTCTCAATGTCTAAAATGTCTCACTCCTGTGAAGACCATGGTCAAGCCATATTTGTCAGCTGCTTCGATCGATTCTTGGTCACGGACTGAGCCTCCAGGCTGGATGATGGCCTTGATACCTGCTTTGGCGATTTCTTCCACGTTATCCGCAAATGGGAAGAAGGCATCCGAAGCAAGAACAGCGCCCTCCAGACGGTCTTTAGCTTGGTCAATGGCAATACGAACAGAGGCCACACGATTAGTTTGACCTGGACCAACACCCAGTGTCATGTGGTCGTTGGTCACGATAATTCCGTTTGATTTGACGTATTTAATAGCCTTCCAAGCGAACTCAAGAGCTGTCGCTTCTGTCTCAGTTGGCTGGCGTTTGGTCACCACTTCCCAGTCAGCCGGGCTTTCCTTAACCACATCTTGGTTTTGCACAAGAAGTCCACCGACAACACCTGTGTACTCTGCTTCTGCTTCACTAGCATCTTGAGCATCAAATTGCAAGGCAAGGATGCGCAAGTTTTTCTTTTTGTTGGTCAAAATGGCTAGCGCTTCATCCGTATAGCTTGGTGCGATGATGATTTCAAGGAAAATGCCGTGCATCTTCTCAGCAGTCGCAGCATCCACCTCACGGTTTAGAACGACAATACCACCGAAAATTGAGACTGGGTCAGACTCATAAGCATAGTCCCAAGCAGTTTCGATGTCGTCAGCTTGACCGATTCCACATGGATTCATATGTTTGAGAGCCACAACGGTTGGACGGTCTTTGAAATCGCGAATAATACGAATGGCAGCGTCCGCATCGCGGATATTGTTAAAGGATAATTCCTTACCGTTGAGCTGTTTCGCTGATGCAATAGAATAGTCTGTTGGCAAAGCTTTTTGGTAGAAATCCGCGTCTTGTTGAGGATTCTCACCGTAACGCATAGCTTGTTTGAGGTCATAGGTCAAAGTGAGCTGTTCTGGTTTGCTTTCGCCCACTTGAGCCGTGAAGTATTCCGCTATCAAGGCATCATAAGCTGCTGTGTGACGGAAAACCTTGGCTGCTAAACGTTGGCGAGTTTCATAAGTAGTTTCTCCATTTGCTGACAATTCGTCCAAAACCACAGCGTAGTCAGCAGGATCTACCACAACTGTCACGCTAGCATGATTTTTCGCTGCTGAACGAAGCATGGATGGACCACCGATATCGATATTCTCCACTGCGTCAGCGTACGTCACGTCTGGTTTGAGGATCGTTTCCTTGAATGGGTAAAGGTTGACCACAACTAGGTCAATAAGCTCAATTTGATTATCCTTAGCTGCTTGAAGGTGGCTATCCAAATCACGACGAGCGAGGAGTCCACCGTGGATATTTGGATGGAGAGTCTTGACACGACCGTCCATCATTTCTGGAAAACCAGTCACATCATCGATAGCAATGCTCTTCAACCCAGCTGTATCAAGGGCAACCTTGGTTCCACCTGTCGAGATGATCTCCCAACCAAGTTTTTTGAGTTCTTGGGCAAATTCAACAATGCCCGCTTTGTCTGAGACGCTGATTAAGGCGCGTTTAGTCATATATTCTCCTTTATCTAAAATCTAAACCATTATCAATTAGTTTCTTTGCTTTTACTAGTTCTAGCATAATATTTTCAAATAAAAATTGATAAGATGTATCTTCTATATTCCAATATTGATAGATATGAATTCCATATTTACAAAACTTTTTTCTCATAGATGTTTTTTTCTGTCTAATCTGTTTATTAGTAAATGTTTCTAAATATTTCAATTTAAGCATTTCTTTAAAAAGATATTCATTATTACTAAATTTTGAACTATTTATATTTGGTCCACAATGCAATCTAAATTGTTTCCCTTCAAGTTGAATACCAATAAATCCAATATCTACTCCTTTTTCTTTTTGATTATAAGATATACTTATAGTAGATTTTTTATTATTAAATGAAATTCCAACTTTAGGTAATCCCCATTTTGAAATTAATGAATTAGCATTTACCCTCAAAAAATCTTCCAACTTATTTTTAAACTTATTAGCATGATATTTCAAAACTACATCATTAAATTTAATTTCTTCCAAATATGGTTTGCACAAGAAGTAATATTCTTGACGACTATCTTCTATCTCTTTAATCAATAAGTCACTCAAACATGAAACATCATTAGTATATAATGTAATAATGTCTCGACTTACTTCATTTAAAGCATCAATTTCCTCAAGAATATATTTTATACGACTAGAAATATCACTATAAGATAAAAATTTCCAAGTATTTGTTTCTTCAATAACTTTTTGTATACCAGTAATTGTACCTGCATCAAATATAAATTTTTTACTACTAAAATTATTTTCGTATTTCTCCAGTTGCCCTATACTTGGTAAAGATTTTAATTTATTTTCAACAATATGGCATCTACCCACGTTATTACTATCATAGTAATAAATAGATAAATCTCTGTTACCTTGTTCACGGATACAAGAATCATAAACAAACCCTCTTTCATAAAAATTAGATATGAATATTTCAACAAAAGGATGTTTATTTTCTATTTCTAAGTTAATCAACCACGACCAAAAATTAGAATGAGATAGCTCCTTCCCACCCAAAGACATAGCAAATAAAGGAGAGGATTTTAACTTTTCTACGTTAATACGAGATTTATCCATCATTCCTAACTCTCTCACTACCTCCGGATACAACTTGTACTCGGTCTCATGAATCCTAGCTTCAAAGCTTTCAATGGTATCATCAGCAAGCCTTGGCACACGGACTTGTTTGATGACCTTGCCTGTATCCACTCCAGAGTCCACCCAGTGAATGGTCACACCACTTTCAGAGACACCAGCCTGCCAAGCATCCTCGATGCCATGAGCTCCTGGAAATTCTGGCAGGTAGGCTGGATGAATGTTGATAATTCGACCTTCATAGGCTGCCAATAAGGTTGGCCCAACGATTTTCATGTAGCCAGCGAGGCAAACCAAGTCAATCTGGTGTTCTTCCAAGAGTTCGACAAGAGCTACTTCGTAGTCCGCCTTGTTCTCAAACTCCTTGAGTTCAAAAGCATAGGACAAAATGCCAAGCTTGTCTGCCCGCTCTAGCACATAGGCGTCACGATGGTCTGAAAAGACAAACTCCACCGGAAATTCTTCGGCAATCACCTGAAAATTTGAACCATTACCAGAGGCAAAAACCGCTATTTTTTTCATTTGATGATGACACTTTCGTTTTCTTTCTTGACGATGCGACCAATTTCATAGACTGGTTCATCCAACAATTCCTTGACACGACTTACATTTTCAGGGCTAACTGCTAGCATAAGTCCCACACCCATATTGAAGATTTCAAACATTTCTTCGTGTTTGATCTGACCGTATTTCTCAAGAGCTTTGAAAATTGGAAGCACTGGAACCTTGTCTTCTTCAATCTCAGCAGCCAAGTCAGCTGCAAACATACGAGGGACATTCTCAATAAAGCCACCACCTGTGATGTGGGCAATACCGTTGACCAACTCTTCCTTGATGAGTGGCAAGACAGCCTGGACATAGATACGAGTCGGTTCAAGAAGAACTTTCTTGAGTTTCTTGCCTTCCAATTCTGGCAGGACTTCTTCACCTGTATAGTCGGCAAAGACACGACGGACGAGAGAGTAACCATTTGAGTGAATACCACTTGAAGCAAGTCCAAGAATCACATCACCTTCAGCTACTTTTGAACCGTCTATGATTTGAGATTTTTCAGCCACACCGACTGCAAAACCAGCTAGATCGTAGTCATCTGCGCCGTACATACCAGGCATTTCAGCTGTTTCCCCACCAATGAGGGCAGCACCTGCCTGCACACAGCCTTCTGCCACACCAGCAACCACTTGTTCTAGTTTAGCTGGTTCATTCTTGCCTGTCGCCACATAGTCGAGGAAATAGAGAGGCTCCGCACCTGCAGCGATGATATCATTGACACACATGGCCACACAGTCCTGACCGATGGTATCGTGCTTGTCGTACTTGATAGCCAGCATGAGCTTGGTTCCGACACCATCAGTTCCTGAAATCAATACGGGTTCTTTAACGCCAGTCTTTGAAAGGTCAAACATACCACCAAAGCCACCCAGAGCTCCCATGACACCTGCACGCTCCGTACGAGCCACGTGCTTTTTAATCCGTTCAACAACTTCATAACCCGCTTCAACATCCACGCCAGATCGAGCATAAGCATTTTTATTTGCCATTTTATTTTTCCTTTTCTTTGAGAAGATTACGACGTATTTTTAGATAAACAATTATTTTATCTAAAAATACTAGTCAGGGCTCTAGCTTTGCCCCATAGGGCAAAGCGTCTACTGACAAATGCTTTAGCTTTTAGTCAGTAGTGAGACGTGGAGCATAAGCATTTTTATTTGTCATTTTGTCTCCTCTTCCTTTCCTTTAATGGAGAATCTTTATCCGTCTATTTGTAAAAACTGGTCTTTTCTTCCAAACTTCTACGATAGTCTTCTTCATAATCGTAGATAGGTGTTGGGTAGTCACCGTCAAAGTAAGCGACACAGAGACCACCATTTGGCGCATCTGTTTCAATCCCAATCGAATCAATTAAACCTTCAACAGAAAGATAAGTCAGACTGTCCGCACCAATGATTTGACGCGTTTCTTCAACCGTATGATTGGCCGCAATTAGCTCCTGACGGGTCTGGATATCAATCCCGTAGAAGCATGGATAAGCTAGCGCTGGACTACCAATAGCAACGTGAACCTCAGTTGCACCCGCTTCTTTCAAGAGCTGAACGATACGACGAGAGGTTGTTCCGCGAACGATAGAATCATCCACCATAACCACACGCTTGCCTTTTACAACACCAGAAACAGCAGATAGTTTCATCCGCACCCCTTGCTCCCGTAATTCTTGAGTAGGTTGGATAAAAGTTCGCTGGGTGTATTGGTTTTTGATCAGACCCATTTCATTTGGCAAACCAGATTCTTCCGCAAATCCCATAGCCGCGCTGAGGGAAGAATTGGGCACACCGACCACGATATCCGCCTCATGCTTGAATTCACGCGCCAATTGGGCACCCATACGTTTACGAGCCGTATGGACATTGACACCGTGGATATTAGAATCAGGGCGGGCAAAATAGATATACTCCATAGAACAGATTGCTAACTGAGTATCATCTGTATAGCTATCATACTGGATGCCCTTGTCATCAATGATCACAATCTCACCTGGCTTCAAATCACGAATCCACTCTGCACCAATGACCTCAAAAGCACAGGTCTCAGAGGAAACAACCACCGCTCCGTTGGCCATTTTCCCGATAGAAAGCGGACGGAAACCATTGGGGTCAAGAGCCGCAATCAACTTGTCCTCAAACAGCAAGATATAGGCAAAACCACCTTTAACTAGGCTGAGCGCCTCCTTGATTTTGCCCATCAGACTAGGATTGTGACTGCGACGAATGAGGTGAGCCAAAATTTCCGAGTCCGAAGTCGCGCTGAAAATCGCTCCTCTATCTTCCAATTCTTTCTTGAGAGAGGCTGCATTGGTCAGATTTCCATTATGAGCCAAGCCAAACTGCATATCGTGAAAACGGAAGAGGAAGGGCTGGATGTTATCTACAGAAGCTTCGCCAGCAGTCGCGTAACGAACATGCCCAATCGCACCAGTTCCTGTCAATTTATCTAAGTTAGCAGGATTTCTGAAGACTTCTGATAGAAGACCCATATCGCGATGCCGCTTTAGTTTCCCTTGGTCATTGGAGAGGATTCCTGCCCCCTCCTGACCACGGTGCTGAAGACTATGGAGACCAAAATAGGTCAATTTAGCAGCATCTGGATGTCCCCAGATACCGAAAACACCACATTCTTCATTAAGAGATTTTACTTCGTATGTCATTTTATATACCTAATTTTTATTTGTGTATCATTCCTTTAGTAGAGCGGAATGATACGGTAGGAGCTCGTTTCACTCGAAAACAAACTATTTGCAATCATCAAGAGCTAAATCTACATGACCTTTATATTACAGATACTATCTATTAGAAAATCTACAAGTCTTATTTTCCAGTGAAATATTTAACCGCTGACGCGAACAGGTGCTGGTCTTTATTTCCTGGGATATTTTGGAAAAGACCTTCCTCATAGCGTTCTGAGTGCCCCATCTTACCGATGATTTGGCCGTTCTTGCTGGTAATTCCTTCGATGGCATGGATAGAACCATTCGGATTGTACTTAGAATCCATACTTGGTTTGCCGTTAAAGTCAACATATTGGCTAAAGATTTGACCATTGTCGCGGAGTTCAGCGAATTCCTCAGCCGTCACGACAAACTTCCCTTCACCGTGCGAAACAGGAATGGCGTGGATATCGCCCACTTGCACCCCAGCCAACCATGGCGAGTTGATATTGGCAATCCGAGTTTCCACCATCTTGGCCACGTGTTGGTTGGCATCATTGTAGAAGAGGGTTGGGCTCGTACTGCTTGCATCTTCAAAGTTCCCGTATGGAAGAAGACCTGATTTGACCAAGGCCTGGAATCCATTACAGATACCGATAATTAAGCCACCACGGACGATAAAGCTATCAATAGCTGCACGCACTTTTTCATTAAGCAGAATATTGACAATAAACTTGGCTGAACCATCTGGCTCGTCCGCAGCTGAGAATCCACCTGCAAAGAAAAGGATATTAGCCTTGCCGATGTTGTCAACCATGGTTTCAACCGACTTGACAATGGCTTCTTCATTCAAGGTCACGAATGGCACCAAGTTAACCTCTGCACCTTCTTTTTCGAATGCCTTGGCTGAGTCATATTCTGAGTTGGTGCCCGGGAATACTGGGATATAGACCACCGGTTTTCCAACTTTTTCTTTAGCTTGGATGACTGTGTTAGTAGCGACAGCTGGTACTTCAGCTAGTTCTTTGGCTTGGGCAAACTCTGTTGGGTAAACTTTTTCCAGTTTTCCTTGGAAAGCACTGTCAAGCTTGTGTCCATCTAGCTTCACACCGTTGACAAGGAGTGTAAGGTCTGCACTTGTTTGACCGATTTTCTCTACTCCAGTGATTTCTTCAGGAGAGGTAAAGACAAATCCGCCCAATTGTGCTGTCAAAGAACTTTCAAGTTCAGGCAAGGTTACCTCTGCACCAATATGATTTCCAAAAGTAGCAAGAGCCAAACTTTCAACCACACCACCGTATTTGACAGCCGATGCAGATGTTACTTTGTGAGCCTTTTGAAGGGCTTCAAATTGAGCAAAGTTAGACTTAATCAAGTCAAAATCAATCTCTGCAGATAGGGATTGACCTGGAATGTAGTAGATGTTTTCACTGGCAGTCTTAAACTCAGGAGAAAGCACCTTACGGCTATCTGCCGTCGTCACCCCAAAGGCTACCAAGGTTGGTGGCACCGTCAATTCTTCAAAGGTACCAGACATAGAGTCCTTACCACCGATAGATGGCAAGCCAAGCTGAATTTGTGCTTCGATAGAACCTAGAAGAGCAGCTACTGGCTGACCAAAACGCTCAGCCTGCTTGTCCATCCGCTCGAAGTACTCTTGGTAAGAGAAACGAGCCTTAGACCAGTTGGCACCAGCAGCAACCAAACGAGCAGTCGCTTCAATAACCGCATAAGCAGCGCCGTGGTATGGAGACCATTCAGCTACATATGGGTTGAATCCTTGAGCCATGACAGACGCAGTGTGAGTCACTCCGTGTTGAACTGGTAATTTCTGCACAGATGCCTCAGTTGGTGTGAGTTGGTAGCGACCGCCAAGTGGGTGATTGACCGTTGAACGACCAACAGAGCAATCAAAGATGGTCTGCAAGCCTTTTTGACTGGCATGGTTGAGGTCAGATAGAACCTCAAGAGTATCTACTTCCAGTGTTTCAGCAGATGTTTGACGTTCTTCTGGAAGCTTGACATCCTTGTCCACAACCTTAGCATCGACGACCACACGCACACCATTGGTGTCAAGGAAACGACGTTCCAAGTCGACAATGGTTTCACCATTCCAGTGCATGACAAGATTTGGTTTTTCCGTCACTGTCGCCACCACAACAGCATCAATATTCTCTTTGTTACATTCAGCAACGAAGGCATCCACATCTTCAGGACGAACCACAACCGCCATCCGTTCTTGTGATTCAGAGATGGCAATTTCTGTACCATTCAAGCCTTGGTATTTAAGAGGAACCTTGTTGAGGTCGATTTCAAGACCGTCTGCCAATTCACCGATAGCCACACAGACACCACCAGCACCAAAGTCATTAGACTTCTTGATAAGACGTGTTACTTGGCCATTACGGAAAAGGCGTTGAATCTTGCGTTCTTCGATGGCATTCCCTTTTTGAACCTCAGCACCAGCAGTTTCCACAGACTCAACCGTTTGAACCTTAGAAGAGCCTGTCGCACCACCGACACCATCACGTCCAGTCTTCCCACCGAGCAAGATAATCACATCGCCCGCTTCAGGTTTTTCACGAACGACATTACCCTTGGGAGCCGCACCAACAACTGCACCTAGCTCCATGCGTTTAGCTACAAAGCCTGGGTGGAAGTACTCACGAACGTAGGTCGTCGCCAGACCAATCTGGTTACCATATGAAGAATAACCATGAGCCGCTGTTTTAGAAATAACCTGTTGTGGCAATTTCCCAGCGCGAGTTTCCGAAATCGGCGCTGTAATATCACCAGCACCTGAGATACGCATGGCTTGGTAGACATATGAACGACCTGACAATGGGTCACGAATAGCTCCACCGATACAAGTAGCCGCTCCACCAAATGGCTCAATTTCCGTTGGGTGGTTGTGAGTTTCATTTTTGAACATAAGGAGCCAAGATTCCTTGACACCATCAACGTCCACTTCGATTTCAACTGAGCAAGCATTGATTTCGTCTGACACTTCCATGTCGTCCAAACGACCATTAGCACGCTCATAACGACCGAAAATAGTCGCCATATCCATCAAGGTCTGTGGTTTTTCAGAACGCCCCAACTCATCACGCATGGCAATATATTTTTCATAGGTTGACTGCAATTGTTTTTGGAATTTTGATGCGGAAAAATCAATATGTTTCAACTCTGTCTCGAAAGTCGTGTGACGGCAGTGATCAGACCAGTAAGTGTCCAAAACCTTGAGCTCAGTTTCCGTCGGCACGCGCTCAATTGACTTAAAGTAGTCTTGGATAAAGAGCAAATCATCCACTTCCATGGCCATCCCTTGCTCAGCCTTGTAGCGAGCAAAGTCTTCTGCCCTATAGCTTTCAAAGAAAGTCAATTTAGGAATGGTCTTGTCTGACTCTGAAAATTCCTGCTTGGCAATCCCAGTCTTGATGTCCTTGAAACGAGAATCAACTGGATTGAGCAAGTAGTTCTTGACCGCTTCCAACTCAGTCGTATCAATATCTTTATTGACCAAGTAAAGTTGAGCGGTATTAACCGTCACATCACTCGAACTTCCCAGCAAAAGCAAGGCTTCCTGTGAAGAAGCTGCACGCTGGTCAAACTGCCCTGGCAGGCTTTCAATGGCAAAGAAAGCATAGTTGGCAAGATCCGCCTGCACTGCCGCTTCGTCCAAGACATGGTCTGTCACCTGCTCAGAGAAAATGTGTTTCTCTGCAGGTGCAAACAAGTCCTCAGCCAAATCAAATACATCATACACTTGCACAATACGAATACTTTTCAAACTTGAAAGTCCCAAGTTGTGCTGGAGTTCTCTTACCAAACTCTCTGACTTGACTTGAAAATCAGCCTTTTTTTCAACAAAAATACGTTTATCCATCAATTCTTATTCCTTTATTTCAGCTCTTGCAATGTTCCCAAACGACCTCTAGGTTGTTATTTCAATTCCTGCAACTTTTCCCAGACAATCTCATAAACATCTGTTAATTCACCTAGTCCTCTACGGAGTGAAAAGGTCTGGGGGACCTTTTCAGCCTGAGTCCTTTTAGTTGAAAGACGAAGGTTTTCCGTTGCTAACAGATTATTTCAATCCCTGCAACTTTCCCCAGACAATCTCATAAACATCTGTCAATTCACCCAATCCTCTACGGAAAACATCCTTATCCATGTGGTTGCCATCCGCATCCCACAAACGGCAGTTATCTGGTGAAAATTCATCTGCCAAGATAATCTTGCCATCCTTGTCAAAACCGAATTCTAGCTTAAAGTCAATCAATTTAAGCCCAATCTCAGCAAACCAAGCCTTCAAGAGTTCATTGATACGACGGGTTTCTTCCTTCAAGTAGGCAATCTGCTGGTCATCCGCAATCTGTAGGAATTTCACATGCTCATCATTGATGAATGGATCATCCAAATCATCATTTTTATAGTAAAATTCGACAATCGGAGTCTCAAATGCGATTCCCTCATCCACACCAAAACGTTTTGAAAAAGAACCAGCAGTATAGTTGCGGAGCACGACTTCCAAAGGAATAATCTCAACCTTTTTATTGAGCTGTTCCGTGTCTGAAAGCTTCTCCACAAAGTGAGTCGCCACACCAGCCGCATTTAATTTCTCAAAAATAAAAGATGAAATCTGATTATTCAACACTCCCTTACCTGCAATCTGCTCCTTCTTGACTCCGTTAAAAGCAGTCGCCTGGTCCTTGTAAGTTGAAATAATAAGATTTTCATCCTCAGTTGTATAGATATCTTTAGCTTTTCCCGAATAGATCAATTGTTTTGACATTTTAAAGTTCGCCTTTCGTATTACTTGAGCACATTCTACCACAAAAAACCTAAAATTACAAGAATTTAACCGAATAAATAATGTATTCGCTTCGAAAATTGTAAAGAAAAAACTGCAAGAAGCATCTTTCTCACAGTTTTAAAATCATGTAACTCTAAAAACACGAACATTACTCTTTGTTCAAAAATTGGTCCAAATAATAACGTAGGTAACTTTTCTTACCTGTAATCATCTGCAGACGACCTTCCACCCCGTACCGAAGTTTTTCAGCCTGCTCAGAAGTCAGTTTAGTTTCCGCCTCGATTTTAAAGAAATTCCCTTTCTCAGTCTTAGTAGCTGTTGCATCTATGCTGGTAATCGTAGAATCTAGGAAAATTTGATTCTTGGCATCATGAGTCGTCGTATAGCGAACAGAATCCCCGACCTTGACTCTTGCTACATCTTTTGAACTAAGATAGGCTGTAAGTTTGGCTTTCCCTTCTTTTTCCAAGGACGGATAGAGTTGAGCTAGTAGGGCACCTTCTGCTACCATGGTAGAATCACTGGTCTCAGGATTAATGTGAAGCACCCCATCCTCACTGGCCGTAATTTTCCCCTTGTCTAGAAGACTTCCCTGTACCTTCTTGCCTGACTCCACCTCCAAGATTTTCTGGTCTAGGAGGGTCAATTCCTGACCAACCTTAGCCAAGTGTTGTGATTTGAGGGATTCCAATTGACTGCCTAAACCAGACGCATAGGCTTGCTGGGTACCTGAACCTGCATACTGGATACGGTAAGTAGCAAGACTAGATTCTAACTGAGAAAGCTGTGCTTCAACCTGCACAATAGCCTGAGCCTTAGCTTGGAGATTTTCCTCGCCCTGAGACTTATAGGACTGGTAGAGAGAGTAGGCTAGATTCTGACTGGCCAAGGAAGCACCTGTTTCAATAGCTGACTTAACTGTCTGGTAATCGCGAATTTTAGCCTCTGTTTGGCTGATGAGGTTACCGATTTCAGCTTGAGTTTGGCTAGCTGCTGCATTCTGGGACGCGATGGTCTCATTTTGTTGCGATGTACTAGCCCTAAGACTACCTGCTTGGCTGATGTAGTCGCGAAAGGTGGCTTGGTAGCCAAACTTATCCTCCTCTGGAAAGTGATTCTCCCCTTCTTGCAGGCTCTTTTGCAAATACTCCAATTGCTTTTTTTGATCCTGAAGCATGTCCAACTGGCTGGCATAAGACTCCACTTGGACACCCTCTGTCCCTTCTTGATATTGAACCAACAGTTCTCCCTTTTTAACCAGCTTATTTTCTTCCAAATGATTGACAAGAATACGATTGTTGCTAGTTGACTGGATATTGGCAAGGATACGACTAGGCTCAACAGTAGCTCTAGTGGACAAACTTATCTCCTTCTCTGCCAAAGTTGCAAATCCAAGCAAAAATACGAGCAGAAGGGACATGGGTACAATTACCCGACTGGAAAAATTATGGTAACGACGATTATAAAACTCCGCACTTTCTAAAAATTCTGGTTTCATCCTCTCCTCTTTCTAGCTATTCACCAAATGGGCGTAGAAGCCACCCTGTGCAAGCAAATCAGCATGCTTTCCTTCTTCAACAATCTTGCCCTGATCCAAGACAACAACCTTCTCTGTCCGCTCAGCAATGGTCAAGCGGTGGGCGATGAAAATCAAGGTCTTGTCTAAAGCCATGAGATTATCGACAATTCGCTTCTCTGTCAAAATATCCAAACTGCTGGTCGCCTCATCCAAAATCAAGACAGGTGCATCTGTCAAGAGAGCACGCGCCAGAGCGATTCTCTGACGTTGCCCACCTGAAATTCCTGCCCCATCCGAAGTCAATTCTGTCTGGTAATTCAGGGGCATCCGCTCGATATCCTCCCGAATCTCTGCCAACTCAACCGCCCGCAAGATATCTTCCTGTGTCGTCCCCTCCTTGGCTCCCAAAAGAAGATTGTCCAAAATCGTTCCGTTAAAGACATAGGGCTGTTGAGGCAGATAGTTGATGTACTGGCGCAGGGTCTTTTTATCAATCTGATTGAGATTGACACCACCCAGACTAATCTCCCCTTGGCTTGGGTCGTAAAAATTAACCATCATCTTGGCCAAAGTCGTCTTACCTGATCCTGAAATCCCCACAAAAGCCACCTTAGAGCCTTGGGGAATAGTCAAATTGATATCTGACAAAACGTCTCGACCATAGCCATACTTGTAGGAAACCTGCTTGAAGGACATCTCTCCCTTCATCAAGCTCAAATCCTCAACTGTTTTCTTCTCCTCAAACTCAGAAGCTACCAGATAAACTTCATTCAGACGGTTATTGGCAACCTGCGCTGTCTGAAGCTTGGTTTGCAGGTTGATGATATTTTCCAAAGGATTGGTAAAGTAAACCAGCAAGGTATTATAGGTAATCAACTGCCCCAAACTCATCTTGCCATCCATAACCAGAACAGCCCCCATCCAGAGAATGCCGACATTGAGCAAGAGATGGGCAACCTTTTTCAGAGCCTTTTGCTGACTCTCTGCCCGACTATAGGTAAAAGATTTTTTCAGATAATCCACAAATTCCTTATCAATCTTTTGGTAACGCTGACTTTCACTGGTCAAGGACTTGATAGTCTCAATACCATTGATGTCCTCAATGATAGAAGAAGACAGAACCGCATTGGCTTCCATGGTATCCCGATTCATCTTTTCAAACGGCTTCATAAAGGCAAAGATAATCACTGTATAGATAGGAAGTGCCAATAAGGTCATGAAAAAGAGATTGGTATTTTGTGAAAATAAAACAAGAGAAATAATAACAACCGTTGACACATCTAGGAAAATCGAAAGAATGGTCGAAGCTAGCGCATCGATGATACTGTTAGCATCTGTAAAACGAGACACGATTTCCCCTGTCCGACGTGTCGCAAAAAAGGACATAGGCAGGTGAAAAACATGCTTGATATAGGACAAAATCACGTCAATCGACAAGCGCTGCCCCAAAACAAGCAAGAGATACTCCTGAGCGTAAGACAAGACCTGCTGGAGGATATAGACGATGACTAACCCAATAGAAATAATTCCCAGCGTCGAACGCATCTGATCTGGCACATAGGTATCAATGATAGACTGCAGATAGTAAGAACCCACAATGTTAATCAAGGTGACCAAGAGTGTTGCCAAAACGATATTAGCAATCAAGCCACGCTGCCTCACTAATATAGGGATAAAAGATAGCAGACCATTCTTTTGATCCTTATGAGGCTTGTAGTCTGGACTAGGTGCCATAAACAGAGTCACTCCTGTCCATTCTTCCGTAAAACGCTCACGTGGCAGTTTGGTCAATTTCACCCCAGGATCTGGATCGGCAATATGAATGCTGTCCTTGTCCTGCCCAGTCACCACATAGTAGTGGAGCAATTTCCCTTCCTTAAGCACATGGGCAACAAAAGGAAAAGTCAAATCAGGCAAGTCAAAGAGCGTCATATCCGCCTTGATCGCTCGCGTCTCAAAGCCAATCTCCTCTGCTACCTTGACCAAGCCCAAAGCTGTCGTCCCATCCATGGTTGTCTTGGCCAATTCTCGTAAGTGAGCCAAAGAATAATAGCTACCATAGTAGCCAAAGACCATAGCTAATGAAGCTACACCGCAGTCCATCTGATCCACCTGCGGACGATAGTGACGTTTCCCAAATTTCATATTCATCTCCTTTTTTCTAAACTCATACTCAATCAAAATCAAAGAGCAAACTAGGAAGCTAGTCGCAGGTTGCTCAAAGCACGGCTTTGAGGTTGTAGATAGAACTGACGAAGTCAGATCTACGGCAAGGCGACGTTGACGTGGTTTGAATTTGATTTTCGAAGAGTATAAACTCATCTGATAATACCTATCTTACCCCAATTCCCAAACAAAAACTGGACTTCTTCCCCAAATGTGCCTATCTACCTCCCAAATGCACTTTGTGAATTAAAAAATAGGCAGAACAAACGTCCTACCTAAAATATATATTTATTTCTTTTTCTTCCTAATTCTTTTGTCAATCATATACAAAACGATAATCGAAAACAGCGGTGGTACAATATAACTCTTTTCACTCATTGTCAGCTGAAATCCCAGAGTTGCTAGTATCTTAAAGATGAAAATATTCATCAAAAATAGAAAAATAAATACTAAAAAACATCTTAAAACCTTCTTCATTTCTTTTCTTCAACTTTCCTAATTTCTATAACTATTTTATCAAAAAAACACGAATAACAATACAAATAAACTCCAAACGATGCAAATAGACACTTCAACTGAACTTTTTGGCAAAAAATAGGCAGAACAAACGTCCTGCCTAAAATATGATATGAAAGGAAAGTGATGTTTTACTGACACCCTAGGCAAGCTTGGGACAAATAAATCATTGATAGCAACATTTACGACATCCTATTTAAAGTTACTTCAATTTCCAATGTCCCCGTTATTTATAAGCCACCTCTGGTATGATCTATTCACAGTCAGAATAGATAACACCGTTCTAAATTACGATTCATAGTTACTCCTTTTTTGATTCGTTACTATAAGACTTCTATTTCCCCATAGATTATCTACCGCTTCAAATCTATCTATTCTTTTTTTCTTTACTTCTGTATAAAAGAATGAAGACCATCATAAATAATGCAACCGTGGGTATATTAAGATTATCAAACCAAGTAGGTAAAGATACTTTATTCATATCAGCTACTAATCTGATGATGATATAAGACATTGAACTAAGTAATACCATAATTTCAGGCAAAACTTTCAATATTGATTTAACGAATTTTTTTAAAAACATAGAAATGCCTCTCTAACTACAATCAGATTATGGTCTATTCGCATAATACCCTAAAGCTGCTCCACCAGCAGGAAGTAAATCCTTCTATAACAATCAATAAACCTACTTCAACTTATTCACTTTGCTCTACGATTTCAAATTGATTCAAATTTTGCATATTATACCCCTCTTTAAATAATACTAGCTAAGCCAATAGTGAGTCCCACTAATAAACCTATCATCCCTGAAGCTGATATAATAATAGCCGCAAATTCATTTGAAAAATTCATTGATTTCTTCACAGTGTTTTATCTTATCTGAAGTAACCCCATGCAGCTAGCCCTACAGCGGATAAACCACCGACAACATACCCTGCAATCTTGATTCCTACTGGAACTGCTACTACCGCTGCAGGAAGTACTCCTCCATCAACTGTTGCTAGTTCTTTTTCTGTCATTGCTGTAAACTGATGATCATTTACTAAAATATTCATTTTAAGTTCTCCTTGTTCTTATTCACTTGTGATTTAAATATTTCTTTTTTATTAAGATAGTATGTCAATGCTACTAACAAAATACAGCTCTCCAACGATACCTTTTCTAAATTAAGTAGAGAATAAATTAATAATATGCTGTAAGCTGTTAAAGCAGACCCTACATATATTTTTTTTAATATTCTATTCATAAAACTTACCCAAAGTTTTATTTTAGATTTTTTCCAACTTGATAAAGACCTGCTCCTAGTATAATAGCCCCTCCTGTTACAGAAAAACCTTTAAACGCAGCTACTCCAAACGCAACTACTAGTGGTGCAATCCCCCCATCCACATTCATCAACTCTTCTTCTGTAAGAGCTACAAAGTTCTGTTCCATTTTGTCAAAATTTGTCATCTTTTTTCTCCTTTATTTCTATTTTTTAGTTTACGATTTCTGGATCTTAAACCATTTTAAAAACCAGAATAGATAAATTACTGAATTCCTTTTCTTCTCACTTATCTATTTGAGAAGTGATTTAAAATGAACAGGTAAATTTCATTTATTTTAAATACCATTTGATAAACCATGGCAATAAGATTGGTAAATACATCGCGTAGTCTCCTTCCTTTTCGTCTCACTTATATATTCGAAAAACAATTCGAAAATACACAACTAAATTGAATTTTATTTCAAAAATAATTTAATGTACCATGAATAGAAAATTGGTAGATACATAAACCAGGCTCCTTTCTTTTCCCTCTTACTTATCTATTCGAAAAAAATTTCGAAAATGTACAACTAATTAAATTTATTTAAAAAATAATTTAATGAACCACGGATACAAGATTGGTAGATACATAAACCAGACTCCTTTCTTTTTCTTCTTACTTATCTATTCGAAAAAAATTTCGAAAATGTACAACGAAATTAAATTTATTTGAAAAATAACTTAGTGAACCATGGGTAGAACATTGATATAAACATAAACCAAACTCCTTCCTTTTTCCTCTTACTTATCTATTCGAAAAAAATTTCGAAAATGAACAACTAAATCAAATTTTATTTCAAAAATAATTTAATATACCATGAATAGAAAATTGGTAGATACATAAACCAGACTCCTTTCTTTTTCCTCTTACTTATTTATTCGAAAAAAATTTCAAAAATGTACAACTAATTAAATTTATTTGAAAAATAATTTAGTAAACCACGGATAGAAAATTGGTAGATACATGAACTAGGCTCCTTTCCTTTTCCTCTTACTTATCTATTCGAAAAAAAAGTCAAAAAAATAAGAATATCAGAAAATTTTCCGATATTCTTATTGATAAACTCATTCAAATCTAACAGATATTAGACATTGAGATGTTTTTTAAGGGTTCTTCTGGCTGTTCGTGATACGGGGAAATGCAAGCCTTCTAACAAGGTCACTTCTGTGGCAGTCATCTCTTCAATGGCCTGTAAACTGACTAACGTATTGCGATTGGCATAGACAAAGTAATCTTTTTCAGCCTTGGCAGCGATATCCTTGAGACTGCCATAAATGGTCTTGATAGAATGATTGGCATAATAGACCTTGATACGATGGGATTCCACTGAGGTTTCAAAGGCTAAAATCTCATGGTAGGGCAGAGTAAAACCCCGTCTTCCCTCAAAACTATAGGTGAAGAGACGCATATTTTCTCTCTTGTCCACTGCCAGTACATAGTCCAGACAGCGCTCCATCTGATGACAGTAGTCCGCCTCTGGCTGATCCTTGGAAATAAAATCCAAGGCAGACAAGTGGTAGCGAAAAGCTAGAGGCAAGGCCTCCGAGTGTGTGGACACAAAGACAATACTTGTAAAGGGATCCCGCTCCCGAACCTGTTGGGCAACCTGAAAGCCCCGTTCACGCTCTCCATCAATCTCTAAATCTAATAAATAGAGCTGGTAATGGTCAAAATACTGAGAATACTTTTCAACATCCCCATAGTTTTTGGCAATATCAATTTCCAATCTTAAATTGCGAGAGCGACCGATATCTAGTAAAGTCTGCTCTATCCGTCCTTGCTGGACTCTATCGTCTTCCAAAACTAAAATTCTCATTCCTCTCCCCCTCGTTTCTCATCCTTAAACGGCAATTCTAAATCTTGTCTAAAAGTCGTCTCTCCTAGCTGGGTATCTAAGTTTAAATCATAATGAAAAACCATATCCTCCAAGGTCGCTAAGCCCAGTCCACTGTGGTTACCCTTGGTCGAATAACCCTTTTGACTGAGAATGCTGGGATTCAGTTCTTCTTTCTTACGAGTGTTTTCAATGATAAAACGGACACTCCTATCACCTGCCAACAAAGCAACCCAAATCTGCGGATTTTCCGCCTCACTGGCTGCCTCCAAGGCATTTGTCGTGAGGATAGAGAGGATACGGATAGCCTCCAACATCGGCAATGCCAGCTCTTCGACAACCCCCACCGTCTCCAAACTAAAATGAATTCCCTGATTATCTGCCACAATCATAGCTTTTGCCAAAGTATTACGAATGGCTATATCATGGATATTATGAAGATTAAAGGCCGTGTAATCTGCCTTCCTCAGCTTTTCATTTGTCTTTAAAAAGACATCTTGATAAATGGTAGACACCTCAGCCATGTCTTGATTGGCTATGGCAGGCTCCATGCTGGCGACAATCCCTGCAAAATCATGACGGAAACCTCGAACCTCATCATAGAGATGACCCAACTTGTCCACCATCCCTTGCAAGGAACGATTCTCATCTTCCTGTCTCTGAATAGTCTGCTCATCACGATAAACCTGCTCTAAGTGTCTGATATAAAAGAGCCAGGAGAAAAAGAGAATGAAAATCAGGAGAGAAATGGTCGTGTCAAAGCGAACGTAAAAAGAACTATTTCTATTGGTCATGAACGAAGAGAATATCCTAAATCCAGTCAGAGGTAGGATAATGAAAAAGCTCTTACGATAGTGGGTTTTAAAAGTATCTGAAAAGAATAAATCCAAATCCAAAGACCAACGCTTCATAATTTTACAACATAGAAAGATTGATAATAAATCAAATATAGATATATATAAAGTAGAAAACGAATCTACGAAACAACAATGCTCACCAGATAATACACGAATCCAAATTGTCAAAAATAAATAACGAATACTTTGAAAGAAGAGAAAAAGATACAGAGAAAGAAAAAGAGATTCCCCTTTTCCCTTGTGCAATACTAATAAAAAAATACAGTAAAAGTAGATAAGAACTCCTATATGAAATAATTCTCCAAACGTTTGACGAGCAGATAAACTAATTAAAAATATAAGTATCCAATAACGTTTTTTATAAAATTCTGGGGAAATTTGAGCGCCCAAATAAATAGTAGGCACTATGGTTGAAACGACTACCAACAGTAGATATATCACAGAAAATAAGAATTCTAAAATAAGCATAAATAAATCTAATCTCTAACTAATACTGTGAATTTAAGCAAAGTGTCTACCCGTACCAAATAATTTATTGCACCATTTTACGGTATCTTCAAAAATCCCTCCACCATTCACTTCTTCCAAAACCTCTGGAGTTAACTCTTCAAATTGTTCCAATTCTACAAATGTATTTTTCATTTCCATGACAGACTCCTTTTCATTATTTTATAGATAACTCTATCCCCTGCTCCATCTACAAAAGGCTTTAGTTTCCTTTTAAAATACAAGAAATCTAAAGCCTCCTGAAAATGGTATATTGGTTAGAGCGTTAACGATTAGTTGTGAAGATGTTATTTTTATTTAACCACAACCACTTTATAATATTCGTTTGAGTGTGGAGATTCAATCTTAATTTTTTCACCATATAAACCATCGATTTCTTTATCAAGATAATCTGAAACTCCTGATGGCAAACGTTTCATCTTAAGAATTTCGCCTGATTGATCCGCATAGGCTAGGAAGTGATAGTGGGTTGTAGCCATACCATCATCGATCAATACAAAATAACCTGTTTTAAGCTTACCTTGTTCATTTTCTAAATAGTATAGTTTATTGTTATTGATTGTAAAGCTGGTAGCTCCAAGACGAAGTCGTGCACCTGGATTTTCTAAATAGACATCATTGCCAACTTTTTTAATCTCTGAATAGGTGGTCATTGCTGGGATATTAACCACACGATGTCCATTTTCATCAAAGTAGTAGCGATTTGGTAAGTTTTGGAAGTTCTGTACAACTGCCTTAGGATCAATTTCTTGTCCTTCTTCTTTATTATCCACTAAAGCTAAGGTTGTATTTGCAACCTCATCCCCATATTTGTTAGAAAACTGCTTGAACTCTGGTCTGATATACCAAGCATTTTTTTCAATAATAACATCGTCACCTTTAGCATTTAGCAAATATTCTTGCCCATCTCCAAGTTTGACAATATCATGAATACTGTATCCAGCATCTTTTCTATTTGCTAGATAGCCATCCTTACCAATGACATAACTTTCCCCATCACTGGCTGGAACAGCTCTATCTGCGACCATAGCACCTGATTTTTCAAAGTAAGACCATTTACCATTTGGAGTCGCCCATCCTGTTGCCATAGCGCCACTGTCTTTGAGATAGTACCAAGTAGATCCTTCTTTGTACCAGCCAGTACGCATAGCGCCACTACTTGCGAGCGAATACCATGTGTTACCTTCCTTGTACCAGCCAGTGCGCATAGCACCACTATCTGCTAGAGAATACCAAGTATTGCCGTCTTTGAGCCAGCCTGTCTGCATTTTACCAGAACCGTCAAAGTGGTACCAAGAACCAGCATTTTGCACCCATTTATTTTTAGCTAGGCTACCATCTTGCGAAAGATTCCAGTCAGCACCATTTTTAACCCAAGTATCTGCAGCCTGTGCTTGGTTGATAGACAAAAGTAAGCCAGCACCTGCAAGCAAACCAAGTGTAAGTAGTTTAGATTTTTTCATAGCCATTTCCTCCTTTATTGAATAGCTATAAGAGGACTTCCCTCTTTATTTAGCTATATTCTAATACTTTTCATAGTCAAAGTCAATAATATTGTGAAAGATTAGACAATATTACCAATATCTACGAATTGTATTTTGAGTAATACCGTATTGCTATAACTCTATAAAAATCCTTTCTTTTTCTCCTTTTTGGGGATTGATTTTTTCTGACTCTATTATATCCCTTATTTGTCCTCAGATTTCTACTGTCCCTGGAAAGACTAAATCTGTTCCTAAACGGTCATTTATACTCAATAAAAATCAAAGAGCAAACTAGGAAGCTAGCCGCAGGTTGCTCAAAGCACGGCTTTGAGGTTGTAGATAGAACTGACGAAGTCAGCTCAAAATACTGTTTTGAGGTGGCAAATAGAACTGACGTGGCTTGAAGAGATTTTCGAAAAGTATTAAGCCAAATAAAAAATTCCAAAGCAAGTGCCTTGGAACTCCGATTTCTATTTTGCTTGAATGATCTTAACCACATCTCCTACACTTTGCAGTTGGTCAATTTCTTCATCACTGATTTCGATATTAAATTCATCTTCCAGTGTCAAGATAAACTCCATCAAGTCAACTGAGTCAGCATCCAAATCGTCTTTCAAACTCAAGGATTCTGTTACGACAAAGTCCTCTCCCTGTCGCTCTTGGATAATGGTCACAATACGGTCAAAAATTTCTTTTTCTGTCATCTCTTTTATTCTCCTGAAAATTCACGCGCAGTCTGGGCAACTACATCTGTTTCTAGCATAGTACGGATCTGGCGGATTGTACTATAAACAGCCTTGGCATCGCTTGAGCCATGAGTCTTAACAACAGGTGCCTTAACGCCAAACAAGACCGCTCCACCAACATCTGAATAGTTAAGCTGTTTTTTCAAACCTCTGAGGCTATCCTTGAGAAGGAGGGCACCTAGTTTCGCTCGAAGACCACCACCTGTAATAGCGGTCTTGAGCAAGCCCATAATTCCCATGGCTGTCCCTTCAATGGATTTGAGCACAGCGTTTCCCGTGAAACCATCTACCACAACCACATCCGCAACACCATTCATCAAATCACGCGCTTCCACGTTTCCGATAAAGTTCAAACTCGTATCAGCCGCTAGTAATTCATAGGTTTCCTTGCGAAGCGGGTCACCCTTACTACTCTCTGTTCCGTTGTTGAGTAGACCAACGCGTGGTTGTGCAATCCCTCGGACATTTTTTGCATAGAAGGAACCTAGAACAGCGTATTGATGGAGGTGCTGGGCTGTATTTTCCGCATTGGCACCGAGATCCAACATGTCAAAACCCTTCCCATCTACAGTCGGCAAGGTCGACATAAGCCCAGGACGATCGATGTTCTTGATACGACCCACGATGAAGAATCCTGCTGCTAGTAAAGCACCTGTATTCCCAGCCGAAAGAACAGCGTCTGCTTCACCCTCTTTGACAGCCTTGGCTGCCAAGACCATACTGGCATTTTTCTTCTTCCGAATAGCTCTCGTAGGTTCATCGTCTGAATCAATCTTCTCATCCGTATGGATAATGCTGACGCGCTCTGCCGCTGTCAGGTATTGCTTGATTTTACGTTCATCTCCGTAGAGTTGAACCTCAATATCTGAAAAGTCAGCAAGGGCTTGATTGACCCCCTCAACGATGGCTTGGGGTGCGTAATCGCCCCCCATGGCATCTACTGCGATTTTTTTCATTTCTTTTCCTCTTTTAGTAATTGTCCCCAGTCTGCTAGGGAATCAATAAATTTCTTTGATTTTAGGTGAATTCCCACATACTCTTCGTATAGTTGATCCATAAATTGTCGTAGCTCTTGCTTGATTTCAGTCTTGAGCGAAATGGTCTCCAAGGTCTCAAAATCAATAGCTTGAAATTGATTGAGCAGATAAGGGATGTTGGGATTGAGATGGCAACGTCTCTCATCTTCATGATAATGGTCTGGGCAAAGGCAGGCTCCATATTTAAAAGAAAAGTCAAAAGCCTGACCAACCCGATGACAAAAGACACACTCATTAAAATTGAGACTGATCCCAAATCGAGTCAAGATTTGAATTTCAAAAATATTGGTTAAAACCTGGTAATCCAAGCCTGCTTCCATCAACTCCAAGGTCTTTTGCAAAAACGCAAACAAGGCAGCATCCTGCTGATTATCCTGCAGACTAGCATCTGCAAGAGCTGCTACGTAGGTCGCATAGGCCATGACAAAGAGATCACTGTTAATCTTAGGAAAGGTCATGACCTCATGATAGTCCTCGATGTAGCTGAGCCCGTCATCATTGATTCGTAAGAGAAATCGTGCCAGCACCAAGGGTTGAATAACAGGAGCTAGTTTGGATTGACCTGCGTGTTTGACGAAAAACATGCGCTTGCCAGCCTGCTCTGTAAAAATCTTGACTAGCTTGTCATCCTCACGAAAATTGCGATTGTAGAGCACCAAGCCTTGACTCGTGATAGACTGAATCATGCTTCTCTCATATACTCCTCAAGTCGTTTCATGGCTTCTTTGATCGTCTCCATACTAGCTGCATAAGATAGGCGAACATAGCCTTCCCCGTAACGTCCAAAGGCAGCACCTGGGATAAAGGCGACGGCCTTCTTCTGAGCAAAATCCTTCAAAAAGGCAAAGGAATCTTGATTGTAGCCCGCTGGAATCTTAGCAAAGATATAGAAAGCCCCGTCTGGTTTGATAATCTCAAAACCAAGAGCAGTCATCTTTTCGATGATATAATCTCGACGCTGGATGTATTCCTTCTTCATAGGCTCCGCATCGTTTTTACCAGCCGTCAAGGCTTCCACCGCAGCATGTTGCGCCATGGTATTTGCGGCAGTGACCAAGTATTGGTGACTCTTAATCAACTGAGCTGTAAAGGCTGCAGGAGCGAAAATCAGTCCCAAACGCCAACCTGTCATGGCATGCGATTTAGACAAACCATTGATAATAATTGCCTGATCTCTCAACATAGTTCCCAGAGACACATGGGCTTCCCCTGTATAGGTCAATTCTGAGTAAACCTCATCACAGACAACGAAAATCTCGTACTTACGTAAAACAGCTGCCAAGGCCTCCAACTGCTCCCGACTATAGGTAATGCCTGTCGGATTAGCTGGATAGTTGAGAATAACCGCCTTGAGCTTGTCCCCCTGCTCCAAAATAGCCTTTTCCAACATCTCAGGAGTCAAGACAAACCCATTTTCAGTTGTATCAATCTCGACAATCTCTGCCCCAACTAGATTGACAATCGGTTCATAACCTGGATAGGCAGGAGCTGGCAAGAGCACCTTGTCTCCCTCTTCCAAAATAGCTGTCAGAGTTGCAGATAAGGCCTCTGTCGCCCCGATAGTAACCAAGATTTCATTTTCAGGAGCATAGTCCAGTTGGTACTTTTCCTTAACAAAATCACTGGCTACCTGACGTAAAGTCAGCAGACCACTCATCCCTGTATAGTAGGATTGGTTCTGGTCAATCGCCCGCTTGGCCGCCTCCTTGACATGATCTGGCGTTGTAAAATCAGGTTCCCCCAAGGTCAAACGCAAGACCCCAGGAATCTCCGAAATAGCCTGGTCAAACTGACGAATCAACGAAACTTGAATCTTATCTAACTGTTTATTAAAGCGCTTAGTTAAGTCCATAGATACCTCCTACTTTCAAAACGTATCTCTATTATACTACAAAAGCCCCCCGACCGCAAAAATACATTAGAGAATAACGCTAGCATAACAAATTGAAGTATTTAAAATGAATTTATTGCAACTCCACTAACGGACTTAGTTTGGATTAGATAAGCACGACAAAAAATACCAGAGGTGGAGCTCTAGTATCTTTGTTTTTGCCAAGACTTCGTTACAGTTCTTGTAAGATTATTATCACATAATTAGCACTACTTGTCAAATAATTGTTAGCTCCACTTTCTATTTTACTTTTCCTGTTTTTAGGTCTACAATGGTAATAGATTCTATTTGGAGGTTTTTATGTCATTTCTATCAAAAAATGGAGCAGGTATCTTGGCTTGCCTTCTCATTTCTATCGTATCTTGGTACTTAGGAGGATTCTTCCCTGTTATTGGCGCGCCCGTTTTTGCCATTTTCATAGGCATGCTCCTACATCCCTTTCTCTCGTCCTATAAACAACTGGATGCTGGGTTGACCTTTAGTTCTAAAAAATTGCTCCAATATGCCGTTGTCTTGCTTGGTTTTGGTCTCAATATCTCGCAGGTCTTCGCAGTTGGCCAATCTTCGCTCCCTGTCATCCTGTCCACTATCTCAATAGCTCTGATTATTGCCTACTTCTTCCAGCGCTTCTTTGCACTGGATACAAAACTGGCTACCTTGGTTGGAGTAGGTTCTTCCATCTGTGGGGGTTCTGCCATTGCTGCGACAGCGCCTGTTATCCATGCTAAGGAAAAGGAAGTAGCCCAAGCTATCTCCGTTATCTTTTTCTTCAATGTCTTGGCTGCGCTCATCTTTCCAACCCTCGGCACCTGGCTTCATTTATCTAATGAAGGCTTCGCCCTCTTTGCAGGGACTGCGGTCAATGATACTTCCTCTG